>JAJZZT010000377.1 GCA_021797415.1 Bacillota bacterium | reverse complement strand
TTGGGGACGGTTGACTTCCGGTACAGCCATCCATATCATGAAGATGAGGATGTGCATTGCTCTCCATTCCTCAGTATCTCTCTCTTGGCTCGCCGTCTTTGGCGAGTCTTTTTTGTGCGACGGTAAACGATCGGCGACAAACTGAGATTGATGCGGGAGGCGGCTCGCATTTGGAGAAATGGAGCGCATAGAATCGCCGGTTTTTGAACAACCTCTTAAAGTGCCTGTCCAAAAAGGGGGCAGGCAAGATTTGCGCAGGGCAACGGGACATGGGATAGACCGAGTGTGCAAAAGAAGCGATCGTACAGATGGAGTGACGTCGTCATGCGTCTCGCAGAATGCCTGAACCAGAGTGATTCCGTGAGTCTGCGGCGTATTGCGGAACACCATGGCATGGATTGTCCGCTGTACAGCAAAAACGCCCTGTTGCAGGAGATTCTGTCGCGGCTGTGCGATCCGGAATACCTCAATGAACGGTATGCGGCTGGCGCAAGTCCGCTGCTCATGGCCGCATTACAGGAAATCGCCCTGGACGGGCGCGACCGGTATGCGAACGAGGAGTTGATCGCGCTGCTCGCGCGCGCGGTGCAGACAGTTCCGACGAAAGACCGCGCCATATCGCGCGAGACGGGCCATGCGACAGAGTCTGGCAGCGTCTTGCGCAGACGGGGCGGCGCAAGACGGCGCAAGGAGCGCACAGACGGCAAGACGGCGGAAACGGGCGGGAGCGAGGAAGGTCCGCAGCGCCCGGACGCGCTGGCGCAGGAATTGTTGCACATACTGGTGCGCGAAGGCGTCGTGTATCCGACAGGGAGCGATTCGCGCACTGTGTACGTCTGTCCGACCGACTTCTGGCGCCGGTTGCATGAACTGGCGTCGCGCAAGATGAAAGCGACGGTGCAATCCTGTGCGCGCACGCCGGTGGTCTACCGGCAGGACGGTCATGCGATCGCGCGGGACGCCGCGGCTTTTTTGCTCTTCACGATGCGGCATGACGTGCGGTTGACGCAGGAGGGCGTCATCTTCCGCCGTCAACAAATTCAGTTGCTGCAACTGTTCGAAGTGGCGGAAGAGGTGCTGCCGCAGTCGATCGGCTGGCGTTTTGGCTTCGGCCGGAGATTTCACGATTATCCGGATCGCCTGGCGCTGATCTACGACCACCTGTGCGCAAGTGGATGCGTCGTAGAGACGGTCGACGGCTGGCTGCGGGTGGACCAGGAGACGTCCGACGCCTATCTGCAGCTTCCCGAGGAAAATCGCGCGCAGCAGTTGTTTCGTTTCTGGCTCCGCACATACCGCCACGCCATCCCCAATCTGCGCACAATCGTCGCCCGCACCGCAGAACTGACCCGCCATGCGTGGGTCTACGCCGATTCGCTGGCGGCTCTTTGGCTTGACCAGATTGAGCCGTACTACTATGAGACAAACGAGCAGATTCTGGTTGCGCGGATTCTCGGAATGCTTGTGCATCTGGGCGTCCTGGCGCGCGGCGCGGCGGAAGACGGCGCTGTCGCGTATCGTCTGTCGCCTGATGGCGCCATGTGGTGTCTGGGAAAAGGGGGCGACGAGGCGCTGAGCGAACCTGCGCAAGAGCCCGCTTTGTCTGCGGCGGCGGTTGTGCAGCCGACATTCGAGGTGCTCCTCCCTGCGGAAGCGGAGGCGGCGATCGGCCGCGACCTGCAAACGATGGCCGACCTCGTCCAGAGTGATCGCATGCGCGTCTACCGCCTGACGCGGGCCAGCGTGTACCGCGCGTTAAGCCAGGGATGGGAAGAGCGGCAGATACTCGCATTTCTGCGGGACATCTGCGTCAACCCGGTGCCGGGCAATGTGGAGCAGACCATCGCGCAGTGGTGTTCGGTCTATGGCAAGGTGACGATGGGAAGCTTCCTGCTCCTCACGCTGCGCGACCGGCAGACCGCCGAGGAAGTCTTGCAATACGCGCCTGTGGCGGACAGGCTGGTGCGGGAAGTCACGCCAACCGTGTTTGCGTTTGCGCCGGACGACGCGCCGCACCTTCAGTCTTTCCTCGAAAAAATGGGCTATCTCGTGCGCGTGGACCGCGCCGTCGCAAGCGAACGCCGGACAGTGCCCGGAACACCCTGATCATTTCACACAGTCGCACAGCACAGACCCCGTTTGATCTCCTCCTCTCGAAAACGTGTGAAATTCTTCGCCGCAGAAGGAAAGCCCGACAAGCATGGCGAATAGAAAAAGAACAATAGACCCATTGCTCATGGCTGTCACGATATCGGCAGGATTGATCCTCGAGGGGAGAACGATCATGCGAGACATGATTACGGCCGCGGACAAGAAACAGTTCATTCAGTGGTTTCTTGAGCATTATGAGCTGAAAAACCCTGAAGCGGAATGGCTCTTGCAATACCTGGCATCGAGTGAACAATTGCTGGCGAAAGTGCATTTCACCGATCATTTCCGCCATCTTCCGAAGGCTCTCCTGATGTCCACGACGTGCGTCCAAATGACTGCGTTCAAGTTTTACAAGAATAAACGGGTGACGTCGGATGTGGAGAAGGCTTTTCTGGACGTGCACAGTCATCCGGAGGAAGATATTTTTGTGACGCTCTATTTCCAGGATCGCAACACATGCCAGGAATACACGGCTGTCCTGGAAGGGGAGAGCGCGGAAGCGTTCCATCCGACCCCGACCGAACTTCTGACAAGCCTTGAGGCCGAGATGTGGCTGGACCACGTGGAGCGGGAATTCCGGCTGAAGGCCGTGCGAACCGGAATTGACGAGGCGCTTGATCGCGGGGATCGGGAGGCTTTTTTGCAGCTTGCCCGGCAGTTTGCAGAACTGTTGCGCGTTGATTGAACGATCTGCCCTTTCCGATAGCCGCCGGCCCCTCGCCAAGGGATCCGGCGGAAAAGAGATCCTGGGGTTGCACATTTGAAAGACGTTGTGTATGATGGATTCACAAGTTCATAAATTTAGTGTTGTTCCAACCAGCACGCCGAATTCCGGGAGACCGGAAACGGGGGAACCAAGCAGTTGGGGTGCATCCGGCCATTGCGGTCGGTAGGGGATCTCTTAACCCGAACCCGTCAGCTAACCTCGCAGGCGAAAGGAGAGTGAGAGCCATGTTGGAGGCTGCCACCTATCGTTCCCATTCCGTGACCTAGGCCCTGTCGCGGTTTTTTGCGTCCACAGATGCGAAAAATTTCAATCAGGGAGAGGCGGGAAGAGCGAATGGTCACGGAGATTCGCCATGGTGTAAAACACGGAATGGCGTTGGAGACAGTCAGTTCTGAACACGGGATTGCGCCCGTGATCACCCATGAAATCACCATGTATCTAAGCGCGCTGGGAACCGATGAAGAACGCATCGCCGATATGACGGACGCCGCGGCGCAGGCAATGCTCGGTCTCTACGAGTCGCAGGTTCCCTTTCATCCCTATGCGGTTCGGGAAGCGACACGCGGAGTCATTCACGGTCTGGTGTGCGCCGGGATGGACGTATCGTACGTCACGAGGCCGGCCGTCAAGGGGATCCGGGAAGCGCTTTTTGCCAGCGATTCGTTAAACCGCGAAACGGAGCACGCCATGTTTTCGGGAGTGCAGGACGCATTGCGCGATCTTGGCCTGGAACACGAAGAAGACGACAGGGCGCTTGAACTGCCGGAACTGTACGCCAATGAGATGATGGAATTCGGTCGACCGCTCATGTGACCGGATGCGAAGAACCTTTCCCCGAGTGTGCTGAGAGACGGGATGAACTTGTGAACCCTGCCGAAAAGTTCGGTTTGTCGCGCGGTCTTCCTGAAGGCGCCTGATGGCGCCTTCTTTTGCGCCGGGGTTTATCGGCGGATGGGTCCGGGCCGTCACCGGGTGAACCCTTCGCCCATGACATCGTACACATCGTTCAGGACAACGAACGCCTTGTCGTCCTCCTGTTCGACAAGCTGCTGCAGACGCACCACTTCATGCCTGCCGACCACGCAGTACAGGACACTTTTCGGCTGGCCAGTGTAACCGCCCTTTGCTTGCAAGAAGGTCGTTCCTCGCCCGAGATCCGCGTGAATCCGCTCCGCGATGACCGTCGCCCGTTCACTGATCACCATGGCGGCGCGCGACCGGGAAGCCCCCTCAATGACAAAATCGATGGCGCGACTCGACACAAACAGCGCGACAAGGGAGTACATGGCCACTTCTTTGCCGAGGATGGCCGTCACAAGCGAGATGACCACGACATCGGAGGCAAACATCAGCCTGCCCAGCGAATAGCCCCTATAACGGCGGGCGAGACGCGCCAGGATGTCGACGCCGCCCGTGGTTCCGCCGCTGCGAAAGATGAGTCCAAGGCCCGTGCCGCAAATGACGCCGCCGTAGAGAGCGGCGAGCAGCCGATCATGAACGTGCTGACCGATGTGGATGGTGAGGATCGTGAAAAGCGAAACGGCCGCCACTCCAAGAATGGTCTTCGCGATGAATTCATGGCCGAAAAACCGCCATCCGATCATGAGGATAGGGATGTTGAACAGAAAAAACGACAATCCCGCAAGAATATGGAGCTTGTAGTACAGCAACAGAGAGAGTCCGATCAGTCCGCCTTCCGCGAGACCATTTGCGGTGATGAAGGCGTTCAGTCCGACCGCGTACACAAGGCTGCCGGCCACGATCATCGCGTATGGCACGATGCGTTTCAGAATCGGCCACCCCTCCTGTCCGCCACGCTTCCATTATAACTGCTTCAGGCGCAATTCGCCCGCGCGGCCGATGAGCAGCCCCAAGATGACCAGCCCGCCATAGCCGAACAGTGGATAACCGATCGATACAATGCGGGCAAAGCCGATCCGGCACGCCCCGAGCGCAAGGAGAAGCACGACGGCCGCCGCGACGGGAAACGGCAGCCGGAAAATAGATTGCAATTCACGCGCGATTCCGTAAACGTTGGCGAGCAGTGTCGAGTAGATTTCTCCCCACAGCACCAGCATGAACCCGATGCGCAAAAAAGGCGGCAGAGACTGCGCAATCCTTCCGATCGGCACCTGGACCGCCAGCGCGGACGCGTTGGCGGTCAGGAGCAGGTGCATCAGAAGCAGCATGAACCCGAGTCCAAGCGCTCCGAATGCGGCCCCGCTCCACAGTGTTCTCTTTCGTACCGGAACGCGCCCGAGCGGAACCAGCACGGTCAGCGACAGTCCCACGTTGAAGCCGGCGTACGTGATCGCGGCGGCCAGCGCGTGCAGCCAGACGGGCAGTCCGGCCGCGGAATGGGAGAGGACGGGGGCCGCGTGCTGTCCCCCGGCCATGATGAACGTGAGTGCGACAAAGAGCAGCAGCGACGGGACGATCAGGGAATTGGCGATCATGATGGCCCGCAGGCCCGCCAGCACCGTCACGCCCGCTATGACGACGGACAGCGCCGCTCCCGCCAGGAAAGGCAGGCCGGTTTGTTCCTGCAACAAGGCGCCGCTGCCCGCCACCATGGCGATGGTGACGCCGATCAGCATGAATATGAGCAGGATGTTCACGGCGCGGCTCACCGTCTGCCCGAGCAGGGAAGCGGCCACAGCGCCGAACGTGCCATTTCCCGGCCACCGCCCGAGCGACATGATGAATCCTCCGAGCAGGATGAAAAGAGCGGTCGTCACGGCGATTCCGAACAACGCCGGCGTGCCGAAGCGGGTGAAAAATTGCAGGACCTCCTGACCGGAAGCAAATCCGGCGCCGACAACAGTGCCGATGTACGTGGCGCCCATCTGCAACGCAAGCCGCCACTCAGCGCGCGACATCATGTCTCACCCACCTCTGCACATTCGGTTTATCCCATGTCCCATTGCACTGCGCGAATCTTACCTGCCCCCTTTTTGAATACGTTCTATACGTATTCCCGCCTGTCCCGCTCCATGCCGCATGCCGTCCGCAGGGGAACAGCCGGCAGAGGGAGAGTCGCCTGCCAGGAAGACCGTCGCACGTGGGCATGTCCGGCCGGGAGCGGCCATACACATGTTCCCGGGGACAGGTTGTATGGGTTGCCCGAACAGGGCCGTGAACTCAGTGGGGCAGGGGGGTCGAAATGGACGTTTCGCAGGGATTGTTTTTGGGGGCGGTGCAGGGCCTGACAGAGTTTCTGCCCGTGAGCAGTTCAGGGCATCTGCTGCTTGTCAGCCGCATATTCGGAATCGCGGACCACTCGCTGACATTTGACGTCTTTCTCCACGCCGGGACTCTGATTGCCGTGGTGTTCGCCTATTGGCGCACACTCTGGCGCCTCGCGCGGCAACCGCGGGATCGGCTGGTGCGCCTCCTTTTTATCGGGACAGCGCCCGCCGTGCTCGCCGGAGCGGTTTTAGAGGAAGAATTTGCGCGCGTGTTCCATTCGGGCGCAACACTCGGCATTGAATTCGTGATCACGGGACTGCTGCTTTTATGGGCCGAGGCCAGGCGCGTTGACGGAGCGTTAGCAGACTTTCCGGGGCGTTCTCTCACGGGCGGGCGGGCGCTGTGGATCGGATGCGCGCAGGGCGCCGCGATCATGCCCGCGCTGTCGCGTTCCGGCCTGACCATGGCGACGGCGCTCGCACTTGGCATCAAGCGCGAAGAGGCGGTCGATTTCTCCTTCCTGCTGTCTGTTCCCGCCATCGCGGGCGCGACATTGTGGGAGGCGCGCAAGCTGTCTTTGGCCGCGGTATCGCCCGCTCTCCTGGCGGGGATGCTCGCAAGCGCCGCGACCGGCTACCTGGCGATCCGCTTCCTGACGCGGTGGATCAGGCGCGGTAAATTGAATGTGTTCGGCTACTACACCATCGCGGTCGGCCTGTTCGTCATGCTGGACCAGATCGTGGCGCACAGGGTATTCTAAAGGCGGAATTTGCGTCTCGACTTGCGTCGGGCACGATGAATCCGATTGCAGACGGGAGGTCGGTCGGGATGGTGACGCGCGGGCTGCTCTCTGTCGCAGCCGTTCTTTCGGTTTTTGGACTTTTCTCCGGCACGGCCGCAGCCGCTTCCGCCGCGGGCGGTCCGCTTTATGTCGCCTTGGGCGATTCCATCACATTCGGCTACAATCTGTCGCCCGGTCCGCAGACCGTGCCATCCAGCCTGGCGTATCCTTTCCTGGCCGGCAAGTCTCTGGGCGACAAGACTGTGGACGACGGCATTCCCGGATTGACCACAAACGGGTTGCTCGGACTGGTCCAGTCGGGACAGTACAATCAACAATTGCGCCAGGCGAGCCTCGTGACCATCGACATCGGCAGCAACGATCTGCTGCACGTCGCCGGATCCTATCTCGCCGGCCAGCGTCCGCTGCCCGCGCCTGTCCAGAAGCAGCTTCGCGCGGCAATCGCCCGGTTTTCACCGCTTTTTGCAAAACTGCTGCAGGCGGTGCGGGCGCGCACCAGCGGACAGATTGTGTTGCTTGACCTGTATGATCCGCTTCCTCCCGGAGTGCCGCTGTTCTCCGCGTCAGAACAGGCGATCGGCGCCATGAACCGGATCCTGACAAGGGAAGCCGCGTGGTTCCAGCTTCCCGTGATCGATGTGTACTCGTTGTTCAACGGCTCGCAACTGATCGATGTGCGCGTGCTGGAACAGGATGTCCATCCCACGGCGTACGGACAGACGCAGATCGCAAAGAGTCTCGTCCAGGCGGTGCAGTCGCACGGACTGGCGGCGCTCGTACCCGTACGATACGCCGTGTTGTCCGGAAGGACTGTGCTGTACGCGTCAAGCGGACTTTCCGGAAGGCGGACAACCCTTGCGCCAGGCGAAGTCGTGCGCATTCTCTCGCCGGGTCTGCCGCGTACGGTGAGCGTTCAGACGATGACAGGCCCGCCCATGCGCGGATTCCTGCCCGCAAGCCGATTGAAGGATGTCTTCACGCGGTACCGACAGAGCGTCACCTTTGACGCCGTGCATACCCAATTGACAGCAGGCGGTTATGGAATCACGGAAAACGGTCGGTCGATCGCGTTGGCCTCCCCTCCAATCACAGTGCGCGGACAGGTGTACCTGCCACTGGCATCCCTTGCCCGTGCGCTTGGGTTTCGGGCCGTCTGGCAGGCGGACGCGCGGTCCGTCTCCCTTGTGCCCGCACCGCCGACGGCGACGACCGGCGTGGCGCCTGCGGCGGTGCGGAGCGCCACGCCGACGGCGCACATGGTGGGAACGCTGCGCTATGAGGGAATCGGACTGTCCATCGACGGCGCGCGTGTGGCGACACCGTCACTGGCCGATGAACCGTTCATCTGGCGGTACAGCGTGTATGTGTCCCTCCCGGTGGTGGACCGGATGTTTCACCTGTACCTGCACCTCCACCGTCCCGCCAGCCAGACGGCGATGGACAGCGCCAGGATTGCGGCAAGCAGCGCCGCCCAGGTTGAGACTGCCATTCCCGCCATCTCCCAGTGAGACGCCGCACTTGCAGAAAGCGGCGCCATCACCGCGACGGCGGACGGCACATAGGCGGAAAATCCAGTCCCGAAGCCGGCGCGAAACAGAAAATACGTCAGGACGCCCGCGATCACTGCATGGTACACGCGGGCGAGAAAATACGGACGCATGCGGATAT
>JAJZZT010000175.1 GCA_021797415.1 Bacillota bacterium | reverse complement strand
CACGGACCTGCGCAAATTCAACATCGTTCATGAATTTCTGAACACGCGCGCCGAGACGCCGCTTGGCCGGGGCCTCGGGCTGGATGTCGCCGACTCCTTCTTCCTATACAATGGCTCCAATATTCCGGCCCAGATCGATTACCGCGGACAGCGGCTGAATCAGGAAATGACATTTTTCCAAGGGACCAGCCGGCGCTTGAATGACGGCGCGATCCTGCTGCGTTACATCCGGGCGGGCTGGATCGACACCCTGCATTCGATGGGTGACTTTTCCCGGATTGACGCGCGGGGGACGCTGTTCTCGCGCTCTCTGGCGCAGTACGCGCTGCACTACCTGGAACGTCGGGGCGTGCGCATCAGCGTGTTCACCGATCACGGCAACCAGTCCAACACCGCCAACTTCGGCGCGCACGGGATCAATCCATTCGACGGTTACCAGCAGGGGGACAATCCCGCGTCGCCGTATTTTGTCACGGATCTCCTGCGCAAGGAAGGCGTGCGCTTTGTCTGGGCCGACCTGTTTCGCAGCCAGTACAGTTACGGGAGCATGCTGTATCCGATCCGTCTGCGCGACGGGCGGATGATGTGGGGCTTCTGGCGGTTCACCGGCACACTGAAGATCGAGCGCGTGCACCGCTTCTGGAAATACGACTGGACTGATCTGTGGAATCCCGATCTGCTCGCGCAACAGCTTTCTCCAAACCGCCTGCGGGAATTGATCCGCACGCGCGGCTATACGATCATCGCCACCCATCTGGAGGGCAACGCCGATCGCGCGCCTCTCTCCACCAGCGCGGTCGAAGCGCTCACGCGGCTCGCCCACATGCAGGACCACGGAGAAATACTCGTCGCGCGGACCAGCCGTCTGTTGCAGTACAATCTCGTCCAGCAGTTTCTCCGCTATCGCACCTACCTCTCTCACGGGAATATATGGATCGACATCGAGTATGTCGCCGATCCGGTGGACGGCGCATTCGTCCCGACACTCGCCCAATTGCACGGGATCACGTTTCAGGTAAACCGGCCGGGAGCAGTCCGGCTGGCGGTGCGCGGGGCGCCTGTTCCGGCGGCGTGGCTGGAGAGGAGCGCGCGTTCGATCGGAGTGCGCTGGTACAAGCCGGATACGTACAACTATGCCGTGTGGAACGCGAAGCAACTGGCGCCGCACCCGTCTGTGCAACCGCACGTTTCCGCGCCCGCGCTGTTTGCGCAATGGCGGTTGCTTGCCGTCGGACTGCTTGGCGCAGCCGTTGCCGGCTTCTTGCTGATCCTGTTGCGGCGATTCGCCAGACGGCGCGTCAAGCGGGCCCGCAGCCATTGACATTCGGTTCGACAAAAGTTCCCACGGTTCGCCGGAGGATTCGACGCGAGGCGCGCAGAATAAGGGGTTATAGGATAAAGAGCGCTTCGGACTACCTCATAGTCTACCGCTAAAGTCCTCAGAACCGGCGAGGAGTGGGGAATGTGGAGAGAGTCTATGCGATTTCGGAAGTCGCGGCGCGCGTGGGTGCGTCGCAGACCACGATCCGGCAATGGGAGAAAGAGTTTTCGGACAGTATCCGCGTGACGCGCGACGACGCGGGTACGCGCGTCTATACGGACGAAGCCCTCGCGCGCCTGGGAAAAGTCCGCGCGCTGCGCGACAAGGGGTTGTCGATGCACCTGATCCGCGAAGTGCTGCGCGTGTTTTACGCCGACCGCGATCTGGCGGTGCAGGAACGCGAGGCCGCGCGACCGTCTCCCGCGCTGCTTCTGGCCGAATTCCTGCAGAGCCGGCTGGAGCGTGTGTCGCAGAGGCAGGCGGATGCTCTCAAGCAGTACGTGGACGAGCGGATGGACGTCGTCTCGCAGGGGCAGTCGGCCATCCTCTCGGAATTGGCCGGCATCCGCGAATCGCGGCGCGACAGGCATCGGCGCAAGGGTGTGCTGCGGCGGATGTTTGGTTGAGAGAAATGAAGTGGACCAAGAGACATTGGGCAGAGAGAATCGCTGATTGACACGGTATGGCGCATGCGCTATGGTAAGCCCATTCTGAGGGATGTGGGCTTATTATTTTTGCGCGCCGCGAGGGAGCATTTCTGGCGATGACGCGGCAATGCGCCGGGGAGTTCTGCCCACTTTTTGAACAACCTCGAGAAATATAGCGGCCGACCAAACCCCCGGACGGTATATCCGGAATCAGATCGCCTGCAGCGAGGACTGTACCCCATGTCCTCTGGGCGGGTGAACACTATCTTATCGGAGGTATGGCAATGGACGAAAAGCAACTGGGTTTTGCGACGCGCGCCGTGCATGCCGGACAGGAGCCGGATCCGGCCACGGGATCGCGGGCTGTCCCAATCTACCAGACCACGTCCTACGTGTTCAAGAATTCCGAACATGCGGCCAATCTGTTTGCACTCAAAGAGTTCGGCAACATCTATACGCGGATCATGAATCCGACAAACGACGTATTTGAAAAGCGCATCGCCGACCTGGAGGGCGGCGTCGGCGCGCTCTCCCTCGCGTCCGGACAGTCGGCGATCACCTACTCCATCCTCAATATCGCCGGTGCGGGAGATGAGATCGTCGCTTCGGCGAATCTCTATGGCGGAACGTACAACCTGTTCTCCGTCACGCTGAAAAAAATTGGCGTCACCGTAAAATTTGTCGATCCGGACGACCCGGAAAACTTCGCGCGCGCGGCGACAGAGCGGACGAAGGCGTTTTACGCGGAAACGATCGGCAATCCGCGCACGGATGTCATCGACATCCGGCGCATTGCGGACCTCGCGCACGCCGCGGGCGTGCCGCTGATCGTTGACAATACGTTCGCCACGCCGTATCTCTGTCGGCCAATAGAGCACGGCGCCGATATCGTGGTGCACTCCGCCACCAAGTTCATCGGCGGCCACGGAGCGGCCATCGGCGGCGTGATCGTCGACAGCGGTGGGTTCAATTGGGACAATGGCAAGTTTCCAGACCTGGTCGAACCGGATCCGAGCTATCACGGAGTGTCCTATATGCGGGATCTGGGGCCCCTGTCGTATATTGTAAAGGCGCGCGTGCAGTTGCTGCGCGACATGGGGGCCGCGCTTGCGCCGTTCAACAGCTTTCTCTTTCTGCAGGGGCTTGAGACGCTGCACCTGCGCATGGAGCGCCATTCGGCAAATGCGCTGGCTGTGGCGCGGTACCTTGCGGACGACTCGCGCATCGCGTGGGTGAACTATCCGGGACTTGAATCGAGCCCCTACCATCGGTTGGCCAAGACGTACCTGCCGAAAGGACAGGGCGCGATCCTGACATTCGGCATCAAGGGCGGCGTGCGCGAGGGGGCGCTGTTCATTGACAGCCTGAAGCTGTTCTCCCATCTGGCCAATGTCGGCGACGCCAAGTCGCTCGTCATTCATCCGGCCAGCACGACGCATCAGCAATTGTCGGAGGAGGACCGGAGGGCGTCCGGCGTAGCGCCCGAGATGGTGCGGCTGTCCGTCGGCATCGAATCGGTTGACGATCTTCTCGCCGATCTGGACCAGGCGCTGGCGAAGGCTTTGGCCTGAGCCTATCGAGCGCTGATGAAGATTGTTCTCGCTCCCGATTCTTTCAAAGGCAGTCTCACCGCTCTCCAGGCGTGTGCAGCCATGTCCGCCGGCGTGCGGCGCGCGGTCCCGGATGCCGTGATTGCGCAGGTGCCGCTGGCGGACGGCGGCGAGGGGACCATGGAGATCCTGGTCGCGGCGCAAGGCGGCCGTTTTGTCGAATGCGCCGCAGTGGACGCCCTGGGCGCGCCGGTCAGCGCGCGCATCGGCCTGTTGCCCGGCAGGCGGGCGGTTGTGGAGGTGGCGGAGATGGCCGGGCTGGCGGACATCGCGCAAGAGCTGCGCAATCCGCTCTTGGCCACCAGTTTCGGCGTGGGACAGGCGGTGCGCTTGGCGCTGGACGAGGGCGCGCGCGAAGTGATCGTCTGCCTTGGGGGCAGCGCAACCAATGATGGCGGCGCGGGCTTTTTGCAGGCATTGGGCGCGCGGCTGCTGGACGATCGCGGGGAGGATCTGCCGCGCGGGGCGGGCGCGCTGCCGCGTCTGGCGCAGATTGATCTGGCGGCGTTTGATGCCCGCGTGGCGGATGCGGTATTCACCGTCGCGTGCGACGTGGACGCGCCCCTTGTGGGCGAGCGCGGGGCGAGTGTTGTCTATGGGCCGCAAAAGGGCGCGACACCGGAGATGGTGCGCTGGCTTGACGATGCGCTCGGCCATTTTGCCGCTGTCATCCTGGCCGCTGTCGGGCGCGATGTGCGGGATGTCCCCGGCGCCGGAGCGGCCGGCGGCCTTGCGGCGGCCTTGCTGGGGTTTTGCCGCGCCTCGCTGACCAGCGGCGCGGACCTGGTGCAGGATGCGGTCGGGTTCCAAGACGCGTTGCGCGGAGCGGCGCTCGTGATCACGGGCGAAGGGCGGTGCGACAGGCAGACGCTCCAGGGCAAGGTGGTGTCCGGCGTCGTCCGTGCGGCCAAGGCGGATGGCGTGCCCGCGGTCGTTCTTGCAGGCGTGCTGGGGGAAGGCCACGAAGCACTGTATGAACACGGGTTGACCGCCGCGTTTGCGCTTGCCGACGGCCCGATCGCGCAGCAGGAAGCGATGGCGCGGGCGGCGGAATTGGCGGCCGCCGCGGCGGAACGCGTGGTCCGTCTGTTCGCGGCGGGATGGAGTTGCGCTCTCTTTTCGCGGGGAGGTCGCGATGTCCCGCATGAGCCGCGATAAGTCGGAATTTGGTTTATCACATGTCTCCAAGGGAGGCGCGCATATGGCAGACCAGATTGATCATCCGCTTTTTTCGCGCTTCTACGTGCGCAACGAAGCCGCAATGGAACGCGTGGTGGGCGGCCTGCGCGCCAGCCAGAATGCGCGCGCAAATGGGCGGACGCTGATCATCGGCGCGGGAACCGGCCTGGACGTTGAGCCGCTCGGCCCGCGCGTGACGGATGTCGTGCTGCTTGAACCCGACCGGTCGATGCGTGGGGAACTGGCCGGAAGATGGCCGGAAATTCCGGTGCTCGCCAGTCCCGCCGAGCATATGGACGTTCCGGACGCGTCGTTTGACACGGTGCTGTCGTCGCTTGTCCTGTGCTCCGTGCGCGATGTCGACGCCGTGTTGCGCGAAATTGCGCGCGTGCTGCGACCGGACGGGCAGTTCCTGTTTCTTGAACACGTGCGCCACGACCGACTGTTGCCGCGCGTGACACAGGACGCGCTGACCCCGCTGTGGAAGGTGATGGGCGCCGGCTGTCACCTGAATCGATCCCTGCAGGGCGCGCTGCGGCGCTCTCCCTTGCGCGTGGCGGATGTGCGACAGGTGCGCGACGGCTGGCTGTTCCCTATCATCGCGGGCCGCGCCCTGCCGTGACGCCATCCTTTCCCCAATAAACTCCATGGTGCAGGCGCGCCGCCATCGGCAGGATAAAAATTGGCTGGGTCTCCAGTGTCACTTTGCTCGTCGCGAGTTTAGCGATTGCAGTCCGACAAAATGAGGGGGTATGACGCCCGCATGGTTACCTTGACGGCTTTTGCAGACGAGATTTCGCCGGATTTGGCTGTTCAGCTCGACACGCTCGCGGAGGAAGGGATTTCGCACATCGAATTGCGCGGCGTCTGGGGCAAGAATGTCATGCAACTGGATACGGAGGAATTGCAGCGCGTGCGCGCTGAACTTCTCCGGCGCGGGATTGCCGTATCCGCCATCGGTTCTCCGATCGGCAAGGTTGCCGTCACGAGCGATCTGGAGGCGCACAGACGCGATTTTCTGCGCGCTTTGGCTATCGCCCGGCAATTTGCGGCTCCCTACTTGAGACTGTTCTCGTTTTACATACCGGACGGCCATGATCCCGCACAATACCGCGCGACCGTGCTCCGCTACCTGGCCGAATTTGCCCGCGCGGCGGAGGAGACGGATGTCGTCCTCGTGCACGAAAATGAACGGCGCATCTACGGCGATACGGACGAACGCTGCGTCGACCTGCTGAATGCCGTCTCTCATCCGCGGCTGCGCTGCGCGTTTGATCCCGCCAATTTCATTCTATGCGGCGTGAAGCCGTTCGCCGACGCCTGGCCGAAACTCGCGCCCGCTGTGGAGTACGTCCATGTGAAGGACGCGCGCTTTTCAGACAACAAGGTGGTTCCCGCGGGACGGGGGGACGGCGATTGGCCGGCGTTGCTGCAGGCGCTGAAAGCGCGCGGATACGACGGGTTCCTGTCGCTGGAGCCGCATCTGGCTTCCCAGGGTGATCTGGCCGGCTTCAGCGGGCCTGAACTGTTCAAGGTGGCGGCCTCCGCGCTCAAATCGCTCCTGGCGCAGGCGGGGATCGTCTGGAGATAGGAGATTGCCTGGAGATAGGAGATTGCCTGGAGATAGGAGATTGCCTGCCGAAGAAAGGTGAACTCCATGTCCGGGGATGGTGGCGGCTGGCCGAAGCATTGTCAAGGTAGGATTAGGGATTCAGGGAGGCGAGGCTGTGGACGGCGTGATTGAATCTCTCCTGCGCGATATTCCGCTGCCGCGCATGGCCCTGGTGCGCCAGCGGTTTGATAATGAACGCGTCGCGCAACCGGAGCGGGAACTTCGCGCGCTCCTGCGGGCGGAGCCCGCCGTCGCGAAGCTGGCGCCGGGCGCGCGCGTGGCGGTGGCCGTGGGCAGTCGGGGCATGGCCCGCCTGCCGGGACTTGTCGCCGTACTGGTGGAGGAACTGCGGGCGGCCGGCGCCATGCCTTTCATCGTGCCCGCCATGGGCAGCCACGGCGGGGCGACCGCGGAGGGGCAGCGCGCGGTGCTCGCCCAACTGGGCCTCACCGAAGAAACGGCGGGCGCGCCGATTGTCTCCTCGCTGGACGTGGCGCTGCTCGGCCATCTGACAAACGGTCTGCCGGTGTACGCCGACCGGGCCGCCGCACAGGCGGACGCGATCGTCGTCATCAACCGGGTGAAGCCGCACACCGCATTTCGCGGACCGTACGAGAGCGGCCTGATGAAAATGATCGCGATCGGGCTTGGGAAACAAAAAGGCGCCGAGGCCTGCCACCGGCTCGGCTTTCGCCACATGGCGGAGACGGTGCCCACCGCAGCGCGCCTGATCATCGACCGCTTGCCCGTCCTGTTCGGCGTGGCGACCGTCGAAAACGCGTACGATGAAATTGCGCGCATCGAGGTGGTGCCCGCCGCCCAAATCGAGGCCGCCGAACCGGCGTTGCTCGCAGAGGCGCGGCGGCGCATGCCCGCGATTCCGTTTGCGCAACTCGACGTGCTCGTCGTCGACTGGATTGGCAAGAATATCAGCGGCGACGGGATGGATCCGAACATCACCGGACGGTATCCAACGCCGTACGCCGCGGGCGGGCCGGCGGTGAACAAGCTCGTGGCGCTCGACCTGACGGCGGCGTCGGAAGGCAACGCGAACGGGGTGGGCACGGCGGATTTCACCACGCGCGCGCTGGCGGACAAGATCGACTTCGCGGCGATGTACGCCAATGGCCTCACATCCACCGTCTGCGCGCCGACCAAACTCGCGACCGTTCTTGAATCGGATGAACTTGCGCTGAAGGCGGCCGTGAAGACGTGCAACATCCTCGATTATCGCGTGTGCCGTCTGGTGCGTATTGAAAATACCCTGCGGCTGGACCGCATGTGGATTTCAGAGGCGCTGCTGCCGGATGCGAGACGGATTCCGTCCGCGACCGTATGCGGCGATCCCGCGCCGTTTTCGTTTGACGAGGCGGGCACACTCGCCAAACAACCGCAGGACTATGATACAGTGTTATAATAATGGGACGGTTTGGGCGGCAGGCGGTGTATTTTTACTATAGCGCAAACGCAGCTTGGGATGGAGGTTGTTTGTGAAGCAGGACGTGCATTTGACCGCGCCGCCGACGGCGATTGACAAAGCGCGGCACAGAAAGCAGATGGGGCATTCCAGTTGCGTGATCTGGCTGACGGGACTGTCCGGCGCCGGGAAGTCGACACTGGCCAACGCTTTGGAAGAAGACCTGTTTGCCCGCGGGATACACACCTATTTGCTTGACGGCGACCGCGTGCGGACGGGCCTGAACAAGGATCTCGGATTTGCCGCGATAGACCGGGAGGAGAACATCCGGCGCATCGCCGAGGTCGCGAGACTGTTTGTCGATGCCGGCGTGGTGACCGTGGTCGCGTTCATCTCACCTTTTCGTCAGGACCGCGACCGCGCGCGCGCGCTGTTTGCGCAGGGAGAGTTTATCGAGGTGTTCGTGGACTGCCCGCTGGAAGAGTGTGCGAGGCGCGATCCAAAAGGACTGTACCACAAGGCGCGCGAAGGGATCATTCGGGATTTTACGGGGATCACGTCGCCCTATGAAGCGCCGCTTGCGCCGGAGGTCCATCTGCGGACGGACCGGCAGCCTCTTGAGGAGTGCGTGGCCGCGGTGGCGCAGGTCATCCTCGCCCGCATAGCGCACCCGTCGGACAAGCTCTAAAATAGCGTGCTCAAAAGGGGGCAGGGTTGACCCGCGCTGTGCGGCCCCCTTTTGAGCCACCTCTAAAAAGGGGCGAATGGATACGTGAGTGCATTGCCTGTCAGGGG
>JAJZZT010000356.1 GCA_021797415.1 Bacillota bacterium | reverse complement strand
CGATACACTCCGGTCCTTGCTGGAACAAATGAAGGATGCGTCGCTCGCGTTCGTCGGCGACGGACCGGAGCGGAACCGTCTGGAAACCGTCTTCGCGGGGTTGCCCGCCGTGTTTACCGGTTATCTGCAGGGTGCCGAACTGAGCGCCGCATACGCCTCCGCGGACGCGTTCGTGTTCCCGTCGACTTCGGAGACACTCGGTCTTGTCCTGCTGGAAGCGATGACGGCCGGGTTGCCGATTATCGCCGCGCGCAGCAAACCGACTATGGAATTGCTCGGGGAGGACAACGAACTGCTGTTTGATCCCGATCAGCCGGCCTCTCTGTACGACAGCGTGCGTGCGCTGCGCGACAACCTCGCCGGCGAAAAGGTGAAAGCCGCGCGCCGGAGCAAAGAGATGGCCGCCCTGGATTGGCGTGCGGCCACGGACGGACTTCTCGACCACTATGCGCAGGTGCTCGCGCAGATGGCCCACATCCCGTCCCGCCGGAAAAAGTCGCTCGCGAGACGGCTGGAACAGCCATGAACCTCAAGTACCTTCAGACATTCATCACAGTATGCGAACTGGAGAGCTTTACGGCCGCCGCCGCCGCGCTCGGTCTGACCCAGCCGGGCATCAGCAAGCAGATTCAAAAATTAGAGCAAACGCTTGGCGTCACCCTGCTGGAACGCGATGCGAACAGCGTACGCTTTACAGACGCCGGCCGGCGCATCTATCTGCTCGGCAAACAGATGCTGGCTACATGGCAGGAAATGGACGACATCCGCCACACCCGCGCGGGCGCCCTTTCCGGACGATTGCGAATCGGCGCCAGCACAATCCCCGCTTCTCATCTGCTTCCCTCCGTGCTGGCCACTCTGCACGAACGCCATCCCCTCATCGAACTGAGCGTAACGGTGCGCGACTCGGAAGAAATTGTGGAGATGATCCATCACGGCGCACTGGATGTCGGCATGGTGGGCATGGAGCCGCCGCACGGCGATCTCTGGCGCGCCGTCTGCGGTTACGACCAGCTCGTGCTGATCGGTCCCCCGGCAGTCGCAAAAGACGAGAGCAAAACAGACTGGTCCTGGGAGAAGGTTCCTCTCATCCTGCGCGAGAGCGGATCGGGCACGCGCGCGGCCGCGTTGCACGCCCTGCGGGAACAGGGCGTCGGCAGCACCCGCCTGACGCTGCTGGGGGAAGTCGACGATACCAACGCAATCGTCGCACTGGTGAAAAACGGCGTCGGATTTGCGATCGTATCGGAGCTTGCCGTGCGCGACGATATCGCGTCACACACCGTATCTCCCATCAAACAGCTTGAAGTGAAGCGCTCCTTCTATCTGGCGTGCAAAATGGACGCGCTCGAACGCCCTCTCGTCAAGGCATTCCTCGCCGCGGCAAGCAAACGCGGAAAAATTTGATCGCTGACGGCCATCTCCCCCGGTGTTACCATTAGACAGGACGGACAAGCTGTCAATCGTCCGCAGGGACAGTTTCCTGTCTGTCGGCACACCACGAAGCCTGCATCCGGGGAGGACAACCAATGGCATCGATGCAGCATGTTTCACACAAGCATCCGACAAGGGCGTTCATAACCGCCGTCGCACTTGCGGCGGCAATCGGCGCAGGACCTCCGGCCGCCGCGCTCGCCGCGCAGGGCGGGCAAGCCGTCGTGGCGCATGCCGCGTATCTCAAGACATCCGCACGGCTCGGCTGGAACAATCTGATCACGCTCGTTCCCGCAGGCACCGATATGAGCATCCTTTCCGGCGGCAACGCATACTGGCTGCACGTCCGGCTGCCCGACGGAAAGACTGGCTACATCACGGCGGACCGGTACTACGTCCAGGTGCAACCGACGACCGCAGCCCTCCGGTCCGCACCGTCCACCGTGCGGCAGGCGACGCCATCTGCCGCAGGCGGCGCAATCGTGCAGCGCGCGGCGTATCTGAAAACATCGCCTCAACTTGGATGGAACAACCTGATTTCGCTTGTGCCTGCGGGCACGCAGATGCAACTGCTGTCCGGCGGCAACGCATACTGGCTGCATGTCCGGCTCCCGAACGGAAAGTCCGGCTATATCACAGGGAACCAGACCTACGTCAAAGTCACCGCAAAGACACCAGCCACACCGCAGAGTGCCTCTCCAAGCGCGTCTCAGGCGACTTCCGGCGCTGGAAGCCAAAGCTCTGTCCCGAGTGGCGCAAGCCTGTCCCCGGCGCCGTCAAACGGCTTCTCTCTCCCCCCCGGCGTACATCTGGACCCGTCAATCACGCCCGCCGCCGGGACAAGCGCAAGCCCGCAAGCCAAATTCCAGGCTGTTTTGCAGATTGCGCAAAGCAAACTCGGCACGCCGTACATCTGGGGACACAACGAAGACCGGGGACAATACGGCTTTGACTGTTCGAACTACGTCGAATACGTCTTTCACCACGCGCTCGGCTATCTTTTCTCCACGTCGTCTGCCGTGCAGTTTCACAGCGTGGGCTGGCCCGTGGCGTTGAACGCCATCCAACCGGGCGATCTGCTGTTTTTCTCCAACACCACCAACCCAACGGGTTCCGCGCACGTCGGCATCTACATCGGCAATGGCCGGATGATCCAGGAAGGTGGAGGGCTCGGAAAGGCAGGCTACCTGTCTATCACCACCGGATTCTGGTCACACCATCTCGTCGCCGCCCGCCGGATGTTCTGAGGGAGCGCAGGACATCCTCCAACCTTAAAAATGTCTTCTGCTAGTCGCCAGTATCCCCCGGGGACATTGGATCCACCCATCTTTGGCAGGCGATGCGGGTCGATCGGACGTTTGTCTAACGCCTCAAACGTTCGATCCAAACGAGTCCGCCCGCCCTTCAAAGACTGGATCCCATGTCCCCGGACTCCTGCTCGTACACCGCTATCGCTAAACTCGCGACGAGCAAAGGGATACTGGCGACCCAGCTAACCTTGTCCATGGCGCGGAACTCGCCGGGCACGGGACAGGGCGCCAGTCCAGCAAATTTTCAGCCTGCCGATGGGGAGTTTCGGCACCATGAAGGTTGAATCTGGATTGTCACTGCACCCCCAGGCCATACTACAAAAAGGAAAAATGTTACGCGCAAGGATGATGACCATGTCCATTCTGACGATCATTCGGCAGGCCCGCGTATTCGCTCCGCGCCCGCTTGGCAAAAAGGACATCCTGCTCGGCGGAAGACAGATCCTTGCCATAGGCGACGATCTGCACATTCACGGTTCCGGGATCGACATCCCGGAACTTGACGCGGACGGCCTGCTGGCGTTCCCCGGCCTGATCGACCAGCACGTCCACATGGCCGGCGGCGGCGGCGAAGGCGGCTTCCACTACCGCACGCCGGAGATCTCGCTCAGCCACATCACGACCGCAGGCGTGACGACGGCCGTCGGCGTGCTCGGAACAGACGGCATCACGCGGGGAACGCGGGAATTGCTGGCCAAAGCAAACGGCCTTGACTTTGAAGGAATCACCACGTACATCTACTGCGGCGCCTACCAGGTCCCGACGCGCACCATCACGGGCATGCCGCGCACCGACATCGTGCTCATCGACAAAGTGATCGGCGTCGGAGAAATCGCCATCGCGGACTCACGCTCCAGCCATCCGAGCGACCGCGATCTGTCCGAACTGGCAAGCGAAGCCCGTGTGGGAGGGCTGCTGGCGGGAAAAGCGGGCGTCCTCCACCTGCATGTCGGCGACGATGAAGAAGGACTGGCGATTCTCTTCGACGTTCTCAAACAGACTGAACTGCCCCGGTCAGTCTTCACCCCGACACACCTCAACCGCAATCCGGATTTATTGAAACAGGCGATCCAATACGGCAAGCAGGGCGGCTATGTCGACGTGACATCGGGCATACGGCCCGATGAGCACGATCACATCTCGGTCAAGCCGTCCAGGGCAATCCGCCGGCTGCTGGACGCCGGCGTGCAGCCGCACTGGATCACGATGAGTTCCGACAGCAACGGCAGTTCCCCCATCTTTGACGAAAAAGGCAAGCTGGTCGCCATGGGCATCGGATCCATCGCCACACTCTGGGAAGAGGTGCGCGACGCCATTGTGCACGAGAACGTGCCTGTCGAACAGGCCGTTTCGATCGTCACCAGCAACGTGGCGCGCGTGCTGAAGCTGGGCCACAAGGGAAGGGTCCGTCCCGGCGCGGACGCGGATATCGTGCTGACGGACGAACAGTACCGCATCCGCCATGTCTTCGCCAAGGGGCGGCAGGTGGTCGACGAAGGAAAGGCCATTGTACTGGGTACGTTTGAACAGGTGGACGGGGTGCCCGGGGCGCCCGGCGGAAAGGACAGCACGGGCCGGGTGGACGACGAACGCGGACGGACCATGATGAATCCGGACGACGACGACCCGGACGATTTCCCCGACCGCGACGAGCGACAGCGCAAGGCAGGGCGGCGCTACTGCTGTTGAACGGCAGTAGCGCCGCGGCCGTCTCAGTTGCCGCTCTTGAATACCTGGCGGGCTCCCAGGTATTTGGGGCCCCAGTAGGAATTGAACACGCTGTCGATCACAACCCCGTAGTCCTGCGCGTCGATCATGAGGCCGTTGCCCATGTAGATGCCCACGTGCGTGGCGCCCGGAGCGTACGTGCTGAAAAATACGAGATCGCCAGGCTGGAGGTTGTTTTGCGATACCGATACGCCGGTCGCAAACTGCTCCTCGGACGTTCTGGGCAGCGATACGCCAAAATGGTTGAACACGTACTGGACAAAACCGGAACAATCGAATCCGGATGGGCTTGTCCCACCCCAGACGTACGGCGTGCCCATAAACTTATCCGCATACGACAACAGGCTGTGGGCGCTCAGTCCGGTCATGTTGGCCTCAGCCTGCTGGACATACGTTTTACTTTGCATGAGCGACTCCGCGTTGGAAGTTTCCGTCTGAATCTCCGCAATCTGCTTCCTGGTCAGCCGGATCTGCGTTTCCAACAGTCCGTGCCGGGCCATCTCGCTCGCAATCGCGTGCCGGATCTCAAACAGCGCCGTGCGTTTGCGCTGCACCAACAGTCCATCCTGTTGCAGCAGGATTTCGTCCTCGTTGCGCTTTTGCGCCAGGGTCCGGTAGCCGACAGCCGTCCGGCGCGCATCCGCCGCAACGGCCTGCTGCAGCGCCATCGTGCGCAGTTCCAGTTTCTTGTTGGTCTTTGAGATTGTCAGGAGGAGATTCATGCGATTGAGAAAATCCTGCCAGGAGGTGGCTTTGAACAGAACCGACAGATAGGATACCGCACCCCGTTCGTACATGACAACCAACTGACTCTTCAAGTCCTGCCTGCACTGCGCAAGCTGCGCGTCGTTTTTGCGCGTCTGCGCTTTCAGACGGGTGAGTCTCGCCTCCAGCTTTCGCATGCTGCCGCCGTTTCGCTGCACCGCTTCTTGAATGGACACCATGGAAGCGTCATACTGTTGAATTTGAAGGTTCAGCAGGCGACTCGCCTGTTGATGGTTCGCAACCGTCGCGTTGTTCGTGGAGACGGCATTCTGGAGTTGAGTGATCAGTTGCTGTTCCGAAGCCAACGATGCAGCCTGCGCCGGCGCTCCCGCCGACACAGCCGCAAAAAGCGACAACACCACACTGCATGCGGCAAACTTTGCCATTTTGCGTCGATATGTGTCTATCACTCTCATGCCCTGCATTATACCACGAATTTTCTTTGTGAATCACAAAGAATCGTAATACAATAAACGTGGCCTACGCGGGATGGCCAGGAGGTATCCATGAGCAACAGGATAAAAGCGACAACCACTGTGAAACCGACAGCCAAGGCAAGATCAAACGCAAAACCGCGAAAAAAACGCAAACGCATGTCGTTCTGGACAAAGCTCGCGTGGACACTGAGCTTTGCGGTCATTGCATTCGCGGCGATGGTCAGCGCGTTTCTTCACATGCTGCAGACAAACAGATACAATATCAAAACGCTGGACCAGACGAGCGCGCCGACACAGGTCTATGATCGCTACGGAAAACTTGTGTTCCAGATCCCTCCCAAAGGCGTGATCGATGTTCCGCTGCGCGATATCCCCATCAAGTTGCAGCAGGCGCTGATCGCGACAGAGGACGCGGGTTTCTACCATCATCAGGGATTCAGTCTGCGCGGTTACATCCGCGCGGCGATTTACGACATCATCCACCACAGCTACGCGCAGGGTGCCAGCACCATCACCCAGCAATTGGCGAAATTTGTCTATCTGAGCGACGCGAAAACACTGACCCGCAAACTGCAGCAACTCATTCTCGCCATTCAGATCGCCAAGCACTACAGCAAGGCCCAGGTGCTGGACATGTACTTCAACCATGTCTATTTCGGCAATGACGCAACCGGAATCCAGCAGGCCGCCTATACGTACTTCGGCCTCGAACCGGCGCAGATGAAGCGCATGACACTTCCGCAGTGCGCGCTGATCGCAGGCTTGCCGCAGGCGCCCTCACTGTACGATCCGCTCATCAATCCGAAATTGGCCATCACGCGGCGCAACGAAGTCCTGCAGCGTATGTACGTCTCGCACTACATCACGCTGACACAGATGCACGCCGCCCAGAAGGCGCCCCTGGAACTCCACCCCGGTCAGCCGACGGGCACGGGCGTTCCGCCACAATACGCGTATTTTCGCGACTATCTCTACCAGCAGTTGAACCAACTGCACATCAGCACGCAGATCCTCACGCGCGGCGGTGTGAAGATCTACACGGAACTGGACCCACAACTGCAACAGGCGGCATATAACGCGGTCAACAGTCCGGCCTATTACCCCACTCCTCTGTCCAGCGCAACACAGGAGATCCAGGGCGCCGCCGTCTTTTTGAACCCGCACACCGGAGCCATCATGGCCCTAGTCGGCGGCAAGCAGAACCAGTACACATTCCGCGGATTTGATTACGCCACACAGACCCAGCGTTCGCCTGGTTCCGCCATGAAGCCGCTTGTCGTCTATGGCCCCGCCATTCAGTCCGGACAGTGGAACGCGAATTCCGCGCTGCTGGACGGCGTCAACAACCACCTGTCATTTGGCAACTACACGGTGAGCGACTGGGAGAGCCATGCCACCTACCACGGGTACGTCAGCCTGCGCTGGGCGCTCGCCGAATCTTGGAACGCGCCCGCCGTCTGGCTGCTCAGCCAGATCGGGATACCCACCGGCATCCAGTTCGCTGCAAAGGCGGGTGTCAATCTGAGCAATCCGGCCAACAACAACCTCACCATCGCGCTTGGCAACGTGGTGCCCGGCATCTCCCCTCTCACCCTGGCCGACGCCTACAGCGCGTTTGCCAATCAGGGAGTCCGGCTGCCGGCGCACGCGATTGACCGCATTGTCAACAACAAGGGAACCGTGCTTTACCAGTACAACGCAAATCCCGTAACGGTCATGTCTCCGTCCACCGCGCAACAGATGGTGGCGCTGCTTCAGAACAACGTCGTGAACGGCATCGTGGCAGGGGCCGCCGCGCCCGGTCACCAGGTGGCGGGCAAGACCGGATCGGTTGCCTACACGAACACGTCGCAGACAGACAGCGACCTCTGGGTGGCCGCTTTTACTCCCAATGTGGTGGGGGCCATCTGGGAAGGGTATCCAACCACGACGCTCTCCAACAGCCTACCGCAGTGGTCCAGCAAATTCCCGCCCGAGATGTTTTCTGCAATCATCCGCCAGGGCTGGCCGGCGCACGGTGGTACATTCGGCGTTCCGCCCGCCGCAGGCCCCGAATTTCCTTCCCAGTTGCCGACGCCGTCCAGCCCGACAACCACGACATCAGCAACCTACGGCTCCGGTCCATGACCTCTGCCGACGCACCACGAGGGCGCGCGGACCGAACATCGGTCCGCGCGCCCTGTCTTGAAAATGTCTTCTCTGCTAGCCGCCAGTATCCCTTTGCTCCTGCTCGGACACCGCTATCGCCAAGCTCGCGACGAGAAAAGGGGATAACGCCGGCCCAGCAAACCTTGTCCATGGCGCCAAGCTCGCGACGAGAAAAGGGGATAACGCCAGCCCAGCAAACCATCACCCTAAGACTGGTTTGGCGCGCGGCCGCCGTCCCGGCTAACTTTCATCCTGCCGATGGTGGCGCGTCGGCGCCATGGGAGTCTGTCAGGAAGACTTGTGGACCGCCTGCAGAACCAATTTCCAAATGCCCTTGTCCAACAGCGGTGGATACTCCGGCAGGATGACCTGGTCGCACGTGGGATCGACCTTGACCGCGACGGTCTGACCGGACGCGTCCATAAAACTCACGACGGCGTTTTCCGTCTTTCCCGCACTGCACTGAATACTTCGCGTATCGACAGGCAGCGCATTGATCTGCTGCACCCAACTGCGGATGACCTGCGGGTTGACAATCTCCAAAATGACAGGTGTCTTCCCTTCCGCGGCGCTGTACTGCACTTCGATACTCACCGTATTGGACGGCAGCAGAGAAGCGGGCGACCGGGCGGGCACCAGAACGTCCTTCACCCAGTAACGCAGCAGTGTTCGATGGGAACCCACCGTCTGAAAGCTCAGGTCAACGGCCACTCCCGGATGTTTGCGCGACGTGTAGGTGAATCCGTCGCTGCTCTGCCCGGTTTTGAAATCACC
>JAJZZT010000458.1 GCA_021797415.1 Bacillota bacterium | reverse complement strand
TGCGGCGCTTCTTCGCGCAAAAACTCGATTGCGGCAGCAGTCTCCGCTTCCGTCGACGCTTCCCAATGATTTCCCCGCCCAGCTTCCAAAATTCGGTTTCTTCCGCCGGGCCGTGCACGCACGGGATTTCGCCGCAGTCCTTCCAGATCCATTTTCGACGCTCGCATAACCCGCCGGTCGCTGAAGCCGGTGTCCGCATCAGCGTCAAAGTGCAGTTTTCCCACCGTAACAACCTGCACTCCCTGCTCGCTCAATGTCTGGCCAAAGCTCGGAAGACCGCCGGAATAGGGTTTGCCGTTGTCCCAGGCGACGGTTTGATGGACGGGCGTTCCCGTTGCGAAACTGGCGCGGCTCGGAACACACAATGGACTATTGCAGTAGGCGTTGCCAAAACGAGTTCCGGAGCGCGCCAACGCATCGAGACGGGGCGTCTGAACGACAGGATGTCCGGCGCATCCGAGAGCATCCCGCCGATGTTCATCGGCCATAATCAATAAGACATTCATACGGTCGCCTCCTCGTGGATGATGACTGCCGCTGCGATTTTCTACAGGGGGGAATCCATCGCCGTCTTCAAGATTTCTCCGGATTAATTCTGAGCGCTGAGAATTTTTGCGCGATTGACTTTCCCATGCCTTCATCATACAATATGTTTCACAAAGTAGGAACCGATTTCGTTAACTGATTTACTTCCTGATTGTACTGCGTTTTGATAGACGAAGATGGATGGAGGGGAATGGCTGAACCCGGGAAGGGAAATGGCGGTCTTTTAAATTTTCGCCTTGTGAAAGCGTTATCCTCGCGAGCAGATTGTTTTTCTGGATGTGCGGCATGTCCCCAAGCCAGTGGCATCGATTGTTCAAAAGGAGTGAGGACGAAGATGACCGATTCAAAAAGGAACTTTTCCCTGTTTAGCCTGGTTGTGATACTGATTGGCATTGTCGCTGGCATGGCTTTCGGATTTAATAATGGTGTGTTTGCGGGAGTGCTCTTGTTCCTCAAAAGTTCATTGCATGTTTCCTCGGCGCAGAAGGAATTAATCAACGGCAGTAATTTGGTTGGCGCTGTTGTCGGAAGCTTGGGATTGGCCAGTATTGCAGATAAATTCGGACGCCGAGGCGGTATTTGGGTGGCCGCGATCTTCACCGTCATCGGTTCGATTGGATCCAGCCAAGCAACCACCTTAGATACCTTGATGGTATTTCGGTTTTGTGGAGGCGTGGCCTTGGGCATGTACGCCATTGTCGCCCCGATTTATGTCGCTGAGATTATACCCGCGCGTTTTCGGGGGTTTGCGATCGGGATTTTTCAACTTGGAATTGTAGGCGGAATTGCCCTGGGCGGATGGGTGGACTACTTCTTTTCGCCCACGGGATCTTGGAGGACCATGTTGGCGATAGGCGTGGTGCCGGCGATCGTCCTCTCGGTTTTTCTGTTCTTTGTCCCCGATACCGCGCGTTGGTACGCTATGAAAGGGGAGATAGAGCGGTCCAGGAAGGTGCTGTTTCGAACCTATCGGGATGGGAATGTGGTGGAGGAGCAAAGTCTTTTGATTCAGGACTCGTTAAATCCGACCCGGATTGTGCCGTCTGCGGATGGAGAAAACGGGAACTCGCTCTCCGGAATGAGACGCCAGGCGTTTAAGTTGGCAATGCTTTTTGGGTTGGCCATCAATTTTTTCGATGCTTTGGTGGGCATTCAGGCTTTGAATTATTATACGCCCACCATTTTTAGCGCCGCGGGTTTTGGCAAACATGAAGCACTCCTGTGGACTTCGATTATTGGCTCTGCGACCATGGTCGCGACTGTTTTGGGACTTTTGTTGATTGATCGGTGGGGACGGAGGCCCTTAATGCTTCTGGCGCTCAGTTGGATGACCTTGAGTATGCTGGGACTTGGCACTTCCTTTGCTTTCGGTCAACACTCTTTGGCTGGGTTGGCTGTGGCAGGCATTCTCATTTTCCAGGTTGCGTTTTCATTTGGTTGGGGAATGATGTCCTATGTCTACTTGCCGGAAATTTTTTCGAACCGACATCGATCCTATGGGTTTTCGCTGGGAAAAGTTTTTCATTGGATACTGGTGCTCGTGACAGTGACCACGTTTTTGTCGATCATGAAAGCAATCGGGGGCTCTGCTACATTCTATATTTTTGGCGTGATTAACGGGATGGCGTTGCTCACGATCTTTGTGCTTGCTCCAGAGACAAAGGGGAAAGAATTGGAGGAGATCGAGTCGTATTGGGTGGAGAAGGCAGGCGCAATTTGGCATCTTCCTGTTTCGGAAACGAAAGTGGGGTCCAATTGATTGGATGGTGACCGGATTGCCATGAAACAACCGAATATCATCCTCATAGTATCTGACCAGCATCGAGGCGATTGGATGCATTGTGCCGGCAGTCCCATTGTCCATACACCGAACATGGATCGAATGGCGGAACACGGGGTGCTGTTTTCGCAAACCTACTGTAACTCACCGCTCTGTGTCCCCTCGCGGATGTCGATGTTGACAGGGACCTTGCCACACAAGACAGGGGTGTTCACCAACGGGGATTGCCTGTCTTCAGATAAGCCCACATTCGCCCACGCTGTGTCCCGGGCCGGATATGAGACGGTGCTGTGCGGCAGAATGCATTTCAATGGAATGGATCAGCGACACGGGTTTCAAAAACGTCTGGTTGGAGATATTACGCCCAGCTATTTGGGTGGACCTAAAACAGATTATGGTCCTTTGAGCGG
Organism: Bacillota bacterium; assembly: GCA_021797415.1. The sequence continues at coordinate 5,880 of JAJZZT010000458.1, read as the reverse complement.
CGCCACTGACCAAGGGCTGCGATCCATTCTGGTGGCGGGGCCAGGTGCAAGTCCGGTCATCGAGTATGATCAGAGCGTTGCGGACGCTTATGACGAATTTGTTAATGCTCGCTTGCGGTCGCCCGAGAGGAGTCGCCCGCTGTTTATGACGGTTGGATTCTACGGCCCCCACAATCCTTATGTTTCTCCGCTAGACACGTACCGCCAGGCAAAAGAGGCAATGGAAAACGATTCTCCGCCGGCTCGTGACAAAGCGCCCCTGCACCCATGGCTGCAAGAATGGTTTAGCCGGTTCAAAGCGGATCAGATCACGGATGAGCAAGCTGCAGAAGCGCGAACGAATTATGCGGGAATGGTGAATCAATTGGATCGGGTGGTCGGCAGAATTCTTGAAAGTTCCAAGAAACTCTCGGGGGATACTTGGGTAGTGTATGTTTCCGACCATGGGGACATGGCGGGTGATCGAGGGATGTTTTGGAAGAGAAATTTCTTTGAAGGGACGGCAAGAGTTCCGATGGTCTGGTTCCCGCTAAAGCAGAATCAAACAACCGTTGAGGCTGCGGAGGGGCGAACGGTGGATGCTCCTGTCAGCCTGGTGGATCTGGCTCCGACGTTGGTCGGATTGACTGGAGCTCCCACTCTGCCGCACCAGGATGGAATGGATTTGTCGGGGCTGCTGTCCGTAGAGATGGATCTCGAACTGATAAAGCGCCTGGAGAGCCGCGCCGTCATCTCGGAACTGGCCAGTACTTCTGATTCAGCAGTCCGAATGGTGCGCAAAGGCGCTTTTAAATTGATTTCGTACTATGAATATCCTCCCGCGCAATTGTTCGATCTGGAGAGCGATCCAAATGAGCAAATCAATTTGTCGGCGAGCCCTGAACACGAAAAAATCTATCAGGATCTTTTGCTGGATCTCATGCGAGGTTGGGAGCCGACGGCCATCCTGAAAGAATTAGAGCAGAGACGGCTCGATCAGGAATATATGACGGTCTGGGGCAAAGAAGTGGGGATGGGGAGACTCGATCTCTGGGACGGGAACCCAAAGGGGGGACATTGATGAACTGCATCGTCATCGTGTGTGATACGCTCAGGAGAGACCACTGCAGTCCCTATCACAGGGGGCGTACGCTGAATCAACTGTCCCAAGAGCAGGCATCCTGGGTAGTTCCCACTCCCAACATGGAACGTCTGGCGCAGCGTGGGGTCGTGTTTGAAAATGCGTGGTGCGGCTCCACTCCCTGTATGCCCGCTCGCCGCGATATCTACACCGGCAGATATGAGTTCTTGGAACGAGGTTGGGGGCCGCTGGAGGATGGTGATCTGGATTTGCCCAGGCAGGTTTCGGGTCCAAAGCCTACATCAATTGCCAAGTTGCTTTCCGAAGAGTATTCGGTCAGTTATTTGGTGACAGATCATTTTCATTTATGGGAACAAGGTTCTGGAAACTATCACATGGGGTATGCAGGGTATGAGTTTATTCGAGGTCATGAAGGGGACGCCTGGAAGACGGATCCGGTTGTTTTCCCGTGCCCGGACGATCGCTATGCCAAGGTCGAACGTCATCATCGAAATGTATTTTTGACGAGGAGGAAAGAGGAGGATTATTTTTGTGCGCAGGTGTTTTCGCGGGCGGCCGAGTGGTTGGAGCAAAATCATGCACATGACGATTTTTACCTGCACATCGACTCTTTCGACCCTCATGAGCCATGGGATCCACCCGAAGAGTTCGTGAAAATGTTCGATCCAAGGGGTTATGAGGTGGATCGTTGGCACTCTAAACCCCCCTACGATCTCTGGAGCAATCACATGACAGAGGATGAACTGCGTCATTTTCAAGCTCGCTATGCCGCCAGTGTGGTATTCACCGACAAGTGGTTCGGCGTATTGTTGGACAAAATGGACGAACTTGATTTGTGGAAAGACACCGTGGTCATCTTTACGACGGATCACGGAACGTTCAATGGGGATCGCGGCCGTTTGGGAAAGGGGCAGACGCACCAGTTTGACGCGCTCGGCCATATTCCATTCATCATCGCCCATCCAGAGTATGGGGCTGGGCAGAGAAGAGATCACATTGTGCAATTGGTGGATATTTATCCCACCGTCCTGAGTGCCCTGAACCGCGCATGCCCACCGGATCGTCATGGGGTAGACCTGCTTCCGGTTCTTAGGGATGCCGGGGAGAAAACGCGAGACTATGCCATTTCCGGTCAGTTCGGCAAGAGTGTTTCGATAATGGATGGAGAATGGGCGCTTCATGTCAGCCCTGTCAGTGAGAACCTTCCCTTATACTGGTATGGACTTCAATCGGCCCGGTTTGATCCATTGGGGTATCAACTGGGGGAACTCGTTGACGGCCGTCGTTCCGTCCTTCATTATCCAGCTTGGGAAGAGGACAGTTGGTTGAGCAACAAACTACAGGATCATAACGAGTTGCGCAACCTGGTGAACGATCATCCGGACCAGTACAAGCGGCTCTGCGCATTGCTTCGGGATGTTTTGGTTCAATTGGATGCGCCGGCAGAGCAACTGCAACGATTGAATCTATCCTTTTGATTGACTTTCCTTTATCTTCATCAGATGAATCGTATGAACTTTAGTGATAGACTGTATCGAAAAATACAGGATGACGCGGGCTCATGGGTGGGTCAGCTGATGGCCGCGGGTGACAAGCGGCCTTCTTGTCGTGATTGTTTTCAGCGGCGTCGTGAAGGGATGACAGAAGATGAGCAACATGGAACACGCAGATAACCCAATCTCCTATCACGCTTGGGCTGCGCGGCCCATTCCACTTCACCCGAACCGCGTATGGCGGACGTATCAGGGTGGACGGTTGATCGACGCGTGGCAAGGGGAAGCGACGCCGGTCGACGGTCCGTTTCCGGAGGACTGGGTCGCGTCAGTGGTTCGCGCGCTCAATGTTGGTCGCGAGAATTTCCCGAATGAGGGGCTCAGCCTTGTGGAGACTGCACCGGGTGCAGCCGTTTTCTTGCAGGAGATGATTGACGCTGAGCCAGAGGCGTTTCTCGGTCGCAGGCACGTGAAGGCCTACGGAAGTCATACTGCCTTTCTGGTCAAGATATTGGACGCGAGTGAGCGTCTCACGTTGCAGGTGCATCCTGATCGCGCGTTTGCCGAGAGGCACTTTGCTTCGTCTTTTGGGAAAACCGAGGCTTGGTACGTGTTGGGCGGACGCTCGGACGAAGAAGGCCCGCCCTGCGTGTTTCTGGGATTTAAACCGGGCGTCACGAGAAAAGCGTGGCGTCATCTGTTTGAGGTGCAGGATATCGATGGTATGTTGAATGCGCTGCATCGGATTGAAGTGAAGACGGGAGACGTCATTCTCGTCAGAGCGGGAATGCCGCATGCCATCGGGAAAGGCTGTTTTCTGATCGAAATACAGGAGCCAACCGACTATACCCTCCGTGTAGAACGGACGACTCCTCGCGGCGAACCGGTTCCAGACATGGCCTGTCATCGCGGTCTTGGGTTCGATGCCCTCTTCGAGTGCTTCGACTATGAAACGTACTCGCTGGATGCGCTGAGCGAGAGCGTTGAATTGAAGCCACATACAAGGAATTGCGCGGAGGGAGGAGAATGGACCACACTGATCGATCAGTCGAGCACTGATCGATTCGCCATGGACCGGCTCACCGTGCGAACTCACTGCGTATACGACAAAAAGGATGAATTCGCAGTCGCCATTGTGCTGGGCGGTCGAGGCGTCATGAGGTGGAACGAGGGGACTTTGCTTATAAAGCGAGGTTTATGCCTCTTTCTTCCCGCGAGTCTCTCCCGAATGGTTCTTGAATGCGAGGGTACAGAGCCGTTAACTTTGCTCATTTGCCGTCCTCCAGCCGAGATAAGCAGTCAATGTTGAAGTATCCTAAGGGAAGGATTGTGAAAAGAATATGGAACCGGAGGTTCAGAGACCTACCATTGAACTGGTGGCACGCAAGGCCAATGTCTCCAAAACAACAATTTCACGGTTTCTAAATGGCCGCTATGAGTACATGTCAAAAGAAACGCAGTCACGAATCCAGAAGGTTATCGAGGAACTCAATTACTGGCCCAGCAGTTCAGCAAGGAGTCTTCGATCTAAAAAGAGCGGACTCATAGGAGTGATTGTGGCCGACATCGGAACGGCTTTTTCGTCCATCTTGGTCAAGGGGATTGGAGATTATTGCAATGCTCACGGCTATCATATTGTCATTGCCAATTCGGACGAAGATCCAGGCAAAGAGAGAGCGTATCTGGAATCGTTCGTCGGCGGGGGCATGGTCGAAGGTCTGATCGTCAATACCACAGGCTATAACGACAATTTGCTCACTGAGATTGGATTGAATCAACCGATTGTCATCGCTGAGCGCGCGATGGCTCAGTTGCGATTCGATACGGTGGGAACTGATAATCACACGACCATGCATGAAGCGTTGCATCATATGCAGACGGCGGGGTTCGGTCCGATCGCGTTCTTCACCCAGCCGATCCGGATGAACAGTGTTCGCCGCGCCCGACAACAGGCGTACATTGATTTTTGCAATGTTCATGCACAGCAGGACCCGGTGCTCTTTGAGATCGATCCATCGAATCTCCCGGAAGTGGCATCGGCGGTACAACGCATTAGCGAATATGGTCGTGGCGCGCATCCTGCGATTCTGTCTGTGAACGGGGTTACGACGCTTGCGATTCTCAAATGCGCGGGAGAACTGGGGATTGGCATACCGCAGAACCTGGGTATTTGCGGATATGATGATTGGGATTGGGCCTCTCTGATTTCACCAGGCATCACGACCATTGCCCACCCGACGTACGAAGTGGGGAAAACGGCCGGCGAGCTCGCCATCGCGAGGGTGTGTGGGGATGATGCGGAGGCGCGTAATATCCAGTTGCCTTCCACTCTTCATGTGAGAGGGTCAACGATTCTGCCGGTTTCTTCATGAAATCGGGTCTTATGCTGTTGGAAGATGAAACTGGAGTGATGATGTGTGGCATTCCCGTCTTGCACACGCTCTGGGACCAGTTCGACCTGTCCTTTCTCCTCTCGCAGTCCGGGGTCCTCAAGTCCCGCGGCGTAGCCACCTGGATCCTTGCCTTCGTCTATGTCGTCGGACCCCTGGCGGGCTGTTCCTCGGTCAACGCACTCGCGGCCCTGTACGCCGGAGACGGGCTCCTCATTCGCATCGCGTGGCAGAGCCGGATCTCACAGTCCATCCTCAGTCGCTTCCTGACGGGCTTCACGCAGTGGAATGTCTTCAACGCCAAACGCACCGCCCGCCTGCAAGAAGACCCGGACACCGCCCTAAAAAAGGGTGTCGTCATCGCACTGGACGACTCGCATGTTCCCCATCCCTACGCCAAAACACTCCCATTTCTCTACTGGCTCTACGATCACTCCCAAAAAGTCTACATCTGGGCACGGAACTGATTACATCACGTTCACCGCTTTGTTCACCCTTTTTAAATGGAATTCTAAGACTTTCGGGCCATACTGACTCTGTCGGCAGGACAATACGCGGCCTGAGGCGGAGGTTGAAACCGGGAGGGGATTGCTTATATGAGGACATTGGGCAGGAAGATAGCGGTGACAAGTGCTGTATCGATTTTTACTCTGGGTTCCCTTGGGACACTCAGTGCCTTTGCAGCCACGACCACACCATCGTCGAACGTCGCTCCGCCGCAACAGGCGCTGCATCGTCCTGATGGAACTTGGAAAGGTCACGGGCCAGGCCACGGACCTGCGGGCGGTCCGGACGGTCCGATGGGTGGTCCGATAGGCGGACCTATGGGCGGTCCGATGGGATTTGGCAAGGATGCGGCGACGATTTTGGGTGTGACCCAAGCCACGCTCATGAAGGACCTGCAAGGCGGCCAATC
>JAJZZT010000504.1 GCA_021797415.1 Bacillota bacterium | reverse complement strand
AAAAAGGCGGGGAAACCCCCGCCTCATGCGATTAGGATCCCGACGTGGTCAGATTCCCGCTGCCAAATTGGCTGCCGGAACCGTAATTCGCGGAGTTGCCGGCCTGGTTCATGGCGTTGCTGATATTCGTCCCCGCCGTGTTGCTCGACGCTTTGTACTGGGTGTACCCCCACACGCCGACCCCAGCCGTCAGGATCACGCCTACGATCAGCGCCAGAATCTTCGTGACGGGATTGCTGGTATTCATACAGACACCTCCAAAATGGGTTGGGAAAACAAAAAATCCCCCTCATAAAGAGGAGGATCGGGGGACCATCGCAAGTTGGAGGCGGGGACTCCGACCTTCAGCCAGGGATGGTTGACTTTTATTGCGGCAGATTTGCCGGACCAATCGGAATGAGCCCCGATGTCGCGCCGTATTGTGCGTCGCCGGAGACAAACGCCCCGGGCCCATTTTGGCTCGTACTCCCCTCCATGTAGGGGTCATACCCGACGCTCGCCTGCTGCACCGTCCACGGACTGATCTTCGCGGTGGAGGCCAGCATCGTACCGTTGCCATCGGTAATCTGGGCGGCGAATACCGCCGGATTGGACGGCTGATTGGAAATGGGATTCTGCCCTGCAGTGTTTTCGGCAAAAAACTGGACGACATGATTCCCCGGCGTAATAAAAAGAGAGAAGGTTTGCGGGGCGCCCGATGTCCAGGTCGCGATCCAGCGCGGCTTGCCGTCCACGTACGCTTCTGCTACATCGTCTGCTTGAAACGAGACGGTCAATTTTGTCGTCGGATCATTCACGATGGTAGAGAACAGCAGTGGGACCCCGTTTGGCGCCGTGTTGGAATTCGTCACGTTCCACACCCCATCCGCCGTTTCACCATCCGGATAAGCGACGCCGTAGCTGAATCCCGCCAGATCCGACGGCGCCGAAGACACATAAGCCACCGTCGCGTGAAAACTCAAAACCTGCCCACCTGCCTGGACGGCGATCGACACGGAATCCCCGCTCTGAAAAACCCACCCGTTGATGCCGTAATCCCCGGAGGGTTGAACGGCGATTTGCGTGTTGGACCAATAGGAGATCGTACTGGTCACCGCATCGTTCGGATTCCCCATGGCCCACGTGGCACTGTCGATTGCCGCGCTTCCGTTGTCCACCGTCCCGGGCACACCGCTTGGCGCGGCGCCAAATCCCTGGCCGTTGATCAGGATCGTTGGATTCGTTGAACTGCCGACAAACTGAACTGATTGAATAAACGGCGTCAAGTTTCCGGAAGCCAATCCGCCGCCGCTCGCCGAAACCGCGTAATCCTGCGCGTTTCCCGCCGTGCCCACGGCATTTCCAATGTCGGTTGCCGCCGTGGTATTGGAATGGGCGAATTGCGTATAGCCCCAAACACCCAGTCCCGCTGTCAGGATCACCCCCACGATGAGACTGAGAATCTTGGTGACCGGATTGCTTGTATTCATCCTGAATTCCCTCTTTTATCTCTTTTTGGAGTCAACTACCCCGGTCTGAAGGCCGAGTTATCCGTCGCGCCAAGTTAGGAGGAGAACACGGTTTGAAAATGCTGCCCAAACAAATTGCCCACCCCCACCAGATCCGTGCCGATCGCCACGACAACGATCACGGCGACGACCACCGTGCCGATGATCAGCAGCAATTCGCTCAATATCCCGCGCATCGCTTATCGCTCCTTTAGAAACGGATCGCATGCAGGACGATCCCCATCGCCTGCACCACCACGACCGCCGCGCCGATCTGCAGCAAAACCCTCCAGACGCCGCGCATGGCTTGTCGCCCCCTTAAAAATGAATCGCTTGCATGGCGATTCCCATCGCCTGAAATCCCACCCAAGTCAAGTAAAATTCCAGCAACATGTCGAGCCCGAGCGCCGACACCAGATCGATCTTCATCTGGATCTTGCCCATCTGCTTGTAGGCGAGATTGTTTCGGCTCGCCTCTTCCATCGTCAGGCTGCGCATCAGTTGATCGTCCAGATTCCCGACATTCATCGTTTCCGTCAGTTCGAAACTTTGTGCCATTTTGATCAAGGATGGCACCGGGAGTTCTTTTTTGAGCGCCCCAAACGCCTCGCGCACGGTAAGGCTCTGAATGGCGCCGCCCCACCCAACCTGCCGAACCACGCGGTCGAGATACGGTCGAAGCGGCGCTTGCAGCAGTTTCGTCGCAGACGCGATCGCATCGGGAACCGGCGCGCCGGAACGAATCAGAAAAATGACCAAAAGCCGAAACTGCCTCGACTGCGCTTCGAGCGTCCGGTACGTCTTTTTCACCCGCTCGGAAAGCCACAAATAAGGAAGGAAGAACCCGAGCGGCGATAACACGGCGGAGATCCACAACCCGGGAACGAGTCCGATCAACACCATGACGGCGCCCACGCCCCAGCCCGCCTGATAGCTCAACAGCCCGTATTTCGGCTCTCCAATAAAATCCGCCATCTTTTGCAGGTGCGCGTGATAGCTTCTTCGATTCGTGTGAACCCGCTCTTGCACGGCTCCCAAAAAAGAGCGCGCAATCCGCGCCTCCGTGTTGGCTTCCTCCTGCCAACGGCCAAAGAACGCGATTCCTACCGCCCCGGTAACCAGGGCAAAAAGAAGTCCAGCCATGGAGCCAAACCTCCCTTCAGAAATACCGCGACCAGATGCGGGTCAAACTCGATACCCGCCTTCTCCTGCAATTCGTGTTCCGCCTCGGCGACGGACCAGGCGCCCTTATAGGGGCGCTTGGACAACAGCGCGTCGGCGACATCCACCACCTTGACGATGCGCGCGCACAGCGGGATGTCATCCCCGGAAAGCCCCCGCGGGTAACCGGTGCCATTCCAGTTTTCATGATGATTCATGGCGATTTCTTTGGCTGCCCGATGGAGTGGGACGGGAACGAAGATACGCCCCCAACCCTCAATGCGTTCCAGGATCATGGCTCCGAACAGGGCGTGCGCTTTGGCAAATTCGCGTTCCTGATCCAGAAACGGTCCGGGTTTCAACCAAATTTCGCGTGCGATCGTCCCCTTGCCGATATCGTGCAAAATGGCCGCCACGCCCAGGTGTTCCGACTCCTCTTCCTCCATCCCGATGCACTTGGCTAACTCTGCAGACCATAAACTCACGGTCTCTAAGTGTCTTTGCGTGGCGTCCCCAAGCTCTGCGACTGTGGCGATACTGAGCGCCCAGTTGCGCGACAACTCGATCGAATCCTGGAAATTTAACATCGAAAGAAAAAAGCCTCCTCTCATCCAAAGAGGAGGCGGGGGACAAAAGGTGCCTACGCCCTCAGCAACGCCGGATCGTAGGCACCATACTTCATCACGCGAACCAAGGCCGGATACACCTTGAGCAACGACGGGATCGTCGTCACGTGGCTGTTCAGATCGATAAACCCAACCAACGCCCCCGCCGGCAACGAGGCCTCCTTGGCTCCTCTCGCCAACCCCCATCGGATCGCGGTCTGCATCGGAGCGATGATCCACAAATCGCGCCCATGACCAAGTGGTAAAATGATCGTGGTTTTCATTCCTGTCGTTATCCATCTCACAACGCCTGTTGCAGGCATGTACACCGGCGTGGTCACATCAAACACAGCCGCATACGGCCAGACGTTCTGTGTCTGCCCGCTGTCTTGAACCCTGCTCGTTTTTCCCTTGGCCCGGATCGATAACAACAGGCGCCCGAACGGGAACACCATTCCGTTTTTCATCGTAATTGCCGGCGTCTGCTTCAGGTACTTGACCATGTTGGTGAGAACGGTCTGTACATAGACCGACTCGCCCCGGCCGCCGTAATATTTCCCCACCGCCTCGGACCAGAATCCGCCCGCTTGATAAAGATGCCGCAAATAATGCGCGCCCGACGCCAGCGCATCCGCAGGATCAAAGGGGCTGGCGTAAGGGACGCCCGTCGCCCCGGACAACCCGAATGCGACGTGCAGCCACGGCACCGCCGCGGGATAAATCCCGACCGGATGCCCCGGCCAAGCCGGCGTGCCATTAGGCGCCTTTAGTTCGTCGCCATCCGTCCCGAAGCCGCCGTATTTTGCGATGCGCAATGCGTTCGTATCCGGCCAGACGACGTTGCCGCGGGGGTTTGCCGATCCGCCCCATGTTCCCGGTTCAAATTGCAAAAGCCCGGCCGCATGACTGTTGGGTGCTTGGCTCATGGCGTTCGGGTTCCAACCCGACTCGGTTTCCGCCTCGCCGGCGAGAAGTTGTTCAGGCACACGAAAGCGCCGCGCCGCGCTCTGCAAATACGCCGTCCATCCAATCGGAATATTGCCAAGCGGCGCGCCGATGTACGCCGGAATCGTCGGTAAGGATACGGTAAACAGGTTGCCGACAAACACGATGAAGAACAAGAGCGCCAAAGCGACGACAATCCAGAACAGGGCCACCGCCGCCGCGGGAATCGCCCATGGCAAGACCGTCGTCACGATCCAGCGGGACGCCTGCCGTTTGGCGATGGCCTCCAGCTGTGAACGTCCCCACGGCATGACACCCGCCTCCTGTCAACCGAAGAATTTCACCCAGTCCTGAACTTGATTGGGGCGCAAAATTCCGCCGAGCATTTCCCATGCCCCGCCGATTTTGTGATAGGCGACTGGCGTAAACAGCGGAATGGCCCGATACACCGTCTGTGCAGACGGCAGCGGATCGGAGGCGTAGCCTTCGCGTTTCCATTCGTGGAGCGCGTACGTTTGGGTATTGGTCCAAACCACCTCAATGGGCTGAATGCGCGCCCATACTTGTCGAAATTGCGTGATCGCGTATTGCTCTGCCGGATCGATCACCAGCACGGAAGCCCTCTGAACAGAAAACACCGGCGCCCCCTGCTTAACCCGTGTCGAAAAGCTCGCCAAGTGATTCATGACGGATGCGGGCAAGGATTTTGTCGGCGGGACTTCCCGCACAGGCGAGGTGACTTTGGCGGTCACTTTCGCCGGATTTCGCGGATGCCTGCCGACCGAAATGGTCTGAGAGCGACGACCCCACATCACGCCTGCGACGTCCCATCCGATCAAGAACGTCAGGATGAAAAGCAACACCACCAAAAGAAGGTTTAATGTTTTGCGCATGACTCCAACGACTCCTTTTCGAAGATGTATTCTCCCGGCAAATAGGCCTCCCCACGTCGCCCGGAGGAAGGGAAAAGGGTCACCCGGCCGTCTTGTACCGTCGCCCGAAACGGCACGCGGACCAAAAGCCTCCCCTCCCCTCGCCAAACCGCCGGCAGGGGGACAGAATCCCCTTGCAACAAAGAAATCCGGTCCCGGACCCGCGTTCGCTTTTTCCCCGCGACGACGCTCTTCGGTATGGCAGACCACCCATTGGTCACTTTGGAACGGGACACAAATTGCGATCCATCCCACATGTATTTCCACATCGGTTTGCCCTGCGGTTCCAGCTTTCGGGACATGAACATAAAACCGAACGCCAGCGGGATAGAGAGCCAAGTTGCTGGAAGATGAAGCGAAAACCGCCCGCCTGAAAACAGGCCACTCAGGGCATTGAGGATCCCGTCCGGAATCCAGAGAATCGGCGTGTAACCCAGGATCCAAAAGACGATCAGGCTTCCTGCCAGGGTGAATCCGTCAGAACCGGAGAATTGACCGAGGAGGGGAATACGTCGCCATCCGTACTTCTCGGACCGATAATTGACCAGGACTGTTTCCACGTTGAACACATCGCGATACTCTTTGGCCATTCTCACCCACCCCCAAAAACGCCCGACCCTCTCGGATCGGACGTTCGTGTCTTATCCCGCCGATTACGACGAGGTGGAGGAAGACGAAGCAGGAGGCGTTCCCCCAATGGCCGTGCCGGCCGACGTGCCGAAATTGGTCAACACCGCGATAACGCCGAAGGCCCCGAAGCAAATCACAGCCACGATCGCGCCGGAGATGAGATGCTTGAAAGCCCCGGCGGTGTTGCGCTTGAAGTGCTCGATGACGTACATGATGATCGTAAACACCGTGGCTGCCACCCCCAGCAATCCGAAAATCTCAGCCAAAAGCGGTCCGGCGCCGATTGCAGTGACCAGATTGAAATTGGTCGATTGACCGGCAAACGGTGAGGCTGCAAATGAGGTTCCGGTCATGAACGCCGTGATCACGGCAACCATCGAAAATACTTTGGTGAACATGCGCTTTGGCATGGGGATCCTCTCCTTTCATTCACAATGGAAATGGGGGACAAAAACTTCAACGGCGCCCCCCTTCACTTACGGGGGAGGCAGGGGACAAAAAAAGACTCCTCGGTCCGAGAAGTCCACAATTATTTGTCTCCGCAGGTTTCCCCCGGCTTTAGCCGTGAGGTCTATGTCCGCTGTAGTGACCGTTAAAAGCAAAATAGTCGCCGTTTGGCAGTGCCCTTGCCGTCGTCACGTCGTAAACCTGCCTCCCGTGGCGAGAAGTGACGGTGACTACCGCCTTGCCCACTCCGATTGCCTCAAATCCCGTAGGGGACGTGGCGGGATAGACAGGTTGGTTGTAACGCCCACGTTCAGGGAACACGCAATGAGGATACGACTCGGGGCATTTCGGCCGAGATTTAAAGCCAAACCGACCGCCAACCGGGATAACAACCCGCCAGTTGCTTGACGCAATGTGCAGAGGCGGCAGCAGTCGGATATACATCGGGATTAATTCGCCGGGAAATTGGCGATTGAACTGATATGGGCGATAAGTGAATCCGATTTCCTGCTCCAAGATAATGGGCTTTGACGGAGGGCTCGTTGCGCCAGCGACGGCCGACGCCCATCCACCCACCAAAACCGCGCCCACAAGAATTGCCAGTCGCTTTCCCATGGAGAAAGCACTCCTTCTTCTTCGACCTTTCTTACACGGCGCTGTCCGAGGTTTCTACCGATATCTTACCACGTTCCTATTCCCACGCTTCGCAACGCATGACGTAACCACGGCTGCACCGCCCACCCGGTCAAACGGTTGATCCAGTAGATTGCCGTCCCCTCCAGATGGAAAAAAACAAAAACGTGCGCCTGATCGAACACCAGATAACGCACCGCCATAATGGCCAAAAGCAGGGCGAACGCCAAGTTTAGGATCCAATGAATCACTTCTTCTCCTGGACTCCCCGTGACCACAGTCAGCAACCCGTACGGAGAGCGCACCCACAGCTTTTTTGGCAACGGCCAGAGCAGATGGACTCCCTGTGGATTGAGCAGGTCAATGAGCGGGTGACTGATCCAGCCCAAGAGGACGCCGACCAGCAACCAATCGGGCGCATGGAGCAGTGCCAAAAGGACGCCTATCCCCGCCGTGAACAGCAGGGAATGTGTCAGGGTGCGATGCCCAAACAGCGAAAGGAAACGGTCGGCAATCGGGATGCGTCGGCTGATCCACGTGCCGTTCTTGTCCAGGTCGGGGAACGGCGCCACCATATACGCGGCTCCCAGCGCCGCATAGGTCTGCCAAGCGCCTATCGGAGCCTGCGCGAATAAAAACGCCGCGCCGGTCAACGTCAGCGCGAACGTGCGGTGCGTGCGGTAGATCACGATGGATCCACCCCGTCTCGTTCGATCCGCGTGACGTGAGGGTGGGAAAGGTCCGCCAACCTCTCTTCCAACAACGCGGGCATGCGCCGCCTTGCTTCTTCTTCGCTGTCCGCGACGACCTCCAGCACAAAATCGACCGTGCCTTCGATGGTGTAGAGCATCAAAAAACCCCCTTTGGTTTTCTCAACCGAAAGGGGGTTGGGGGACAAAAAGAACAGGGCGTCTCATGCGATCACCAATTCTATTGTTTTCCTGGTAGAATAAACAAACAGGGGGTGCTTGTGTGCGAAAGGATTATTATCACGTTGACGATGCGCCAAAAGCACAGCGAATCGTGCCAGCTGCCAGCGCCGTGGTGACCAACCCATCAGGAAACATTGTGTTGCAACGACGCGCGGATAATGGATTTTGGGCCCTACCAGGAGGCGTGATGGAGCCCGGCGAAAGTATAACCGAAACCATCGTCCGAGAAGTGCAAGAAGAAACAGGACTGCGAGTGACGCTGGAAGCCCTCATCGGTGTTTATTCCGATCCGCTCCATATCATTTCCTACTCAAACGGGGAGGTTCGCCAGCAATTCTCCCTGTGCTTTCACTGTAAAGCAGACATATCGGAATTGATGGTCAGTGTCGAGTCTACTGACGTACGTTATTTTTCACTCGATGAGCTGAACACGCTGCAAATACACCCGGCCCAGCGCATCCGCATCCAAGACTATCTCGACTTTCAGGGTCTGGCTTTCGTTCGATGAGGAGGAGATGGCTTTGATGGGCCACACAGAACAATGGGCCAAACGTATCGTTGAAATTCTGGTGTATAGCGCGCTTTTCTTGGGAGGATCGACGCTGATTGTTGTTGGACTCTATCTAAACTCAACGCTTCGAGACGTATTTCTCAGCATCGGCACCTCAATCACGGCGGCTTCGATCGTCTACATCATATTGAGCGTAGTGCTGGGGGATCCATTCTCCCCTATGATGGAACGCCTGAAGCAGTCCGTTGAGATATTGGAAACGTCAGGGGAGACCGGATTGCTGGGAATATGGAAGCATCGTTCTGATGTTCCGGTTCAAGATTTTATCCAGCATCTTCGAAACGCGGATCAACAGATCGATATT
>JAJZZT010000117.1 GCA_021797415.1 Bacillota bacterium | reverse complement strand
CAAGCCGTTCATCCTGATGAGCTTCCAGGGCAACTACGACAGCGTCTCCACACTCGCTCACGAACTGGGGCACAGTGTGCATTCGTATCTGTCAAACAAAACACAACCGCCGCAATACGCGGGATACTCCATTTTCCTCGCGGAAATCGCGAGCACCGTGAACGAGACACTGTTGCTCCGCCATCTTCTGTCCACGACCGAAGACCCCGCATGGCGCGCCAAACTGATCAACGAGCAACTGGACAAACTCAGCGGGACGATCATCCGGCAGACCCAGTTCGCCGAATTCGAGTCCATCACGCACGACATGTCCGAGCGCGGCGAAGCGCTCACTCCGGATTCGCTGGCGGATGTCTTCGCCAAGCTCAGCACGTTCTATGCGGGAGACGCCGCAACGGACGACGAGCGGATGAAATTCGGCTGGTCACGCATCCCGCATTTCTATCGGGCGTTCTACGTCTATCAGTACGCGACGGGACTCAGCGCCGCGCTCGCCTTCGCCGACCGCATTCTCTCCGAAGGGGCGCCCGCGGTGCAACGCTATCTTGATTTTCTGCGCAGTGGATCAAAAGCCGATCCGCTCGTCATCCTGAAAGACGCCGGCGTGGACATCACCGATCCGGCCGTGGTGGGCGGCGCATTGAAGTTGTTTGGCGAACTAGTGGATGAATTGGGACAGGAACTTGTCCAAAAATAGAGTTCGGCGTATATTCACAGTATGAGCAAAGTGCCGAACGTCCCGGTTTCCGGACACGCGCGCGAACACCTGCTGGCCGTTGCCGCGCGTCTGTTTGCCAACAAGGGGTACGCCGCCGTGAATGTGACCGCCATCGCGCGCGCCGCCGGTGTCACGACCGGCGCCCTGTACCATCACTTCAACTCCAAATCCGGCCTGTACCAAGCCGTGCGGCTCGACCTGGAGGAGCGCATCGTCGCATGCATGGAGGAAGCCGCCGTCACGCGCCACAAGCTGCGTCCGGCGGCGCGCGCGGCACTTCACGCCGGGCTGGAAACCTGTCACGATCTGAATGCCGGCCGCATCGTCAGCGAGCCCTTGCCGGAAAACTGCCCGGATACGATCGGCGACTTTTTCCTGCGCCTGTGCGGTCCGGAACGGACGGCGCGGGCGACGCTGCTCGCGGTGCTCTTTCGCTCCACGCTCGCCATCCTCAATAGCGGCCAGACGCTGGAACAGGCGCGTTCCGCGCTGGAATGGCTGCTGTGATGCGGGCTCCGCCCCCGCGCGCGCATGGCCTCGCCGCGACGACTCAGCGCACGGCAAACTCCCGGCAAACCGCGACCAGCCGGCGCGTCGCCCTCTCCGGATCAGGGGCGTCCATCACCGCGCTGATCACGGCCAGGCCGGCGGCGCCAGCCTGGAGTACGGGACCCGCGTTCTCGGGCGAGATCCCGCCGATGCCGACGACGGGGATGCGCACCAGACGGGCGATCTCCGCAAGTCCGGCGAGTCCGGCGCGGCCCGCGTCCGCCTTTGACCGGGTGTTGTACACCGCGCCCACGCCAAGGTAATCCGCCCCGTCCCGTTCCGCCCGCAGCGCCTCCTCGGCCGTCTCGGCCGATACCCCAATGATGCGGTCGCCGAGCAATCGCCGCGCGTCCCTGCAAGAGATGTCATCCTGGCCGACGTGCACGCCGTCCGCGTCCACGATCTGCGCCACGTCCACCCGATCGTTCACGAAAAACAGCAGGCCCGCCTCGCGCGTGAAGTCGCGCAGCGCACGCGCAAAAGTGACAAACTCGCGCCCCAGTTGCGCCTTGCGCCGCAACTGTACGGCCGTCGCCCCGCCTTGCGCCGCCGCCGCCAACACGCGCAACAAGTCCGGCAAATCATCCCGTTCATCGGTGATCACGTAGACCCGCAGACGCCGCGCGAGCGCCTGTCGATCCGCAGTCGACGGTCTCATTCCCATTCGGAAGCTCCTTCTCAATGCCAATGTCTCATTTCGAGAGAGCCGCAGGCAGCATGACAACCACTCACAGTTGCCGCCAGGCGCCGCCATCCCACAGGTACGACTCGCCAGCCTGCAACGCGCCGCACGCCCGGTTGAGCGCCGGCGCGGAATGGTCAAGCGGTCCGTCGCCCTCTCCCATGTGCCAGTCGGTCGCGCGCTCCACCGCCTGTTGCACGAACGCCCTCGCGCAACCGACTGACGCGAGCAGGGGCATGCCAAGCGCCAGGCACGCGGCGATCGCGGACGCGTAGGTGCACCCGGTGCCGTGCGTGTTGCGCGTCGCGATGCGCGGCGCGGCCAACGCCGTGACAGTCCGCCCTTCAAACAGAAGGTCCACGGACAATCGCTCGTCCGCCCATCCCGCGGTTCCATGCCCTCCCTTGAGCAGGACGGCCCCCGCTCCGGCCGCCAGGAAATCCGCCGCCGCCCGTTCGCCATCTTCTCGGGTGACAACCGGATACCCGCACAAATGCGCCGCTTCCTCAAGGTTCGGCATGACGATGGATGAGAGGGGGACCAATTCGCCCATCACAACCTCGATCGCGTCCGGATCAAGCAACAAACCGCCTTTAGACGCCGCCATGACGGGATCCATCACCAGGGGCGGCATTCCGTTCTCGCGCAACACGGCCGAAACGGCGTACACCGTCCCAGCCGCGCCGAGCATCCCCGTCTTCACGACATCCGCGCCGATGTCGGAAAGCACCGCGCGCATTTGCGCCGCGACCAACTGCGCCCCCGCGTACGCGACTTCCTGCACACCCCGGGTATCCTGCACCGTCAGTGCCGTCACCGCGCAGGCGCCGTACACTCCGTGCGCCGCCAGCGTTTTCAGATCCGCCTGGATGCCCGCTCCGCCACCGCTGTCAGAACCCGCAACGGTCAGAACGCGGGCGATGCGGCCTGTCGGTGTCATGTTCATAGGCGCCCTCATTCCGTCGCGTATTCCCTCGCTACTCAACGCTCGTGACAGGCGCGCCCTGAGCGCCGACGATGCGGGCGACAGGCCACACCCGCCGGACGGGAAGGACGATCCAGGCCGCGAGAAACGCCTTGACCGCGTCGACGGGCAGATACGGATAGCAGCCCAAGGCCATCGCCCTGGCGAATCCCAGATGGGCCACGTGCGCCAGCCACGGCACTCCCGTGACGTAGAGAATGAGCGAACCGCCGATCTCCAGCACGACAAACGTGGCGATGAACGACCCGACCGACTTCCCTCTGATCCGCGATACGCCAAGTCCGATCAACCACGCGGCGACGGGATACATCCAGACGAAGCCGCCCGACGCGCCGAACAGCAGCGCCATGCCGCCGGTCCCGTGCAGCAGCGGGAGTCCCAAGGCGAGCAGCACGATCAACAGCAGCATGCTGAACAGGCCGTACACGGGCCCGAGCAGCGCTCCCGCGAGCATCACCATGAGATTTTCAAGCGTGATCGGCACAGGAGTAAAGCCAAGCGTCACGTTGAACAGACTGGACACCGACATAAGCGCGGTGAACAGCGCGCTGAACGCCAGTCCCCGTACGGTAATACCGCGGACCATTGCCATAACCCCTTTGGATTTGCTAGTTTTATCTCATTGATCATAGCACAGCCGCACCGCTTTGAGAACTCGAAACCCATTTTATGTATGCCCATTTCCATGTCTTCACTATTCCGGAGGTCGAACTTTTGGGGACCAATCAGTTGGGGGCCAACCGCAGTGAATTGGACGCTGTCGCACGTCCTCATGCTGTCCATCGGTTCCCGCTGCTGCTGAGCGGCGTGTCGGTTGTGTTCCCGGACGGCCAGGACGGGTTGGCGGAAGGCGAGCGGACAGTCCTTGGCGACATCACGCTGCGGGTGCAGCGTGGGGAGTGGGTGGCCGTCGTCGGGCAAAACGGCAGCGGCAAGAGCGTTCTCGCGCGTGTGATGGGCGGGTTGTGCGCCGTATCCCGCGGCACCGTACAACACACCGGACGGACAGCCATCGTGTTTCAGAACCCCGATGCGCAAATCATCGGCGACACCGTGCGCGAGGATGTCTGTTTTGCCTTGGAGATGAATGCAATTCCGGAACCGGAGACGCTCGATCGGCTTCACATGGCCCTGTCCGCCGTCGGACTGACGGCCTTGGCCGACGATGCGACAGAACACCTCTCAGGAGGGCAAAAACAACTGCTCGCAAGCGCCGCCGCCGTGGCCCTTTTGCCGGATGTCGCCATCTTTGACGAAGCCACGTCAATGCTCGATCCGGCCGCGCGGGAGCGCGTGACAGCCGTTGCGCAGGGACTGCACCGACGGGGAACGACGATCGTGTGGGTGACGCAGTGGCTGGAGGAACTCGCCTTGGCGGACCGCGTCATTGCGCTGGCGAATGGCCGCATTGTCCACGACGGCACGCCTGCCGCGTTTTTCTACGGCGATCCCGCCGAAACGGAGGAATCTCCCTGCGACAGGCTGGGATTCGCGCCGCCGTTTGTCGTGCAAACGGCGCGCGAACTGTTCACACGCTGCGGGCCGTTGCCGATCTGGCCGCTCACGCCGGAAGAACTCGCGCACTGCGTGGCGGCGTTATGAACCTCTTACTGAAAGATGTCCGCGTGACCGCCGCCGCGTCAACACGCGCGCTGCTCGACAGAATCACATGCCTGTTCGCGCGCGGCGAAACCACCCTGCTGATTGGCCGGACAGGCGCCGGCAAGTCCACCCTGCTCGACCTGCTCGCCGGCTTGCGGACACCGAATGCCGGACAGATTCTGCTGGAAAATGAAGGCGCGGTCTGCGTCGCTTCTGCGCGCGAACTGCTCAGACTCACCACGCTGTCCTTCCAGTCGCCCGAAGAACAGTTGTTCGCTTCCGAGGTTCGGGGCGAAATGACCTATACATTGCGGCCATTTCGCCTGACCGCAGCCGAGCGGCGCCGGCGAATGACATCCGCCCTCGCGCGCGCTGGGCTCTCGCCCGCATGGCTCGCGCGCAATCCCCTGTTGCAAAGCACCGGGCAAAAACGGCGCATCGCTCTGGCGTGCGCCTTTGCGCCGCCCACGCCGTGGCTGTTGCTCGACGAACCGACAGCCGGGCTCGATCCGGCCGCACGCACGGCGTTCGTGCGCCATTTTGAAGCCTGGCGGGATGGTGCGGGCTGTGGCGCGGTCATCGCCACGCACGATCTGTCGGCCATGCTTCCGGTTGCAGACCGCGTCATCATCCTTGAACAGGGCCGCATCGCGGCAGATTGCAGCGCGGATCAGATACGCGCCGACCCTGCGCCACTGCTGGCGGCGGGTGTCGGGCTGCCGCCTGAATTCGCCGCGCGCCGCCTGCTCTGCGCACTGGGAGTTCAATTGTCTATGCAGGACGATCCCGCGGCATGGGCGGACGCCATCCTGCGCCGGCCCGCTATGCACACCGTCGGCCGACCGCCTGCTCTGGATACGGCGCGCGTCGCGTCCGCCGGTGATACGCCCGCCGCGTCTGACGGCTTCGCACTGCCCGGCGGAGGCGTGATCGCCCCATCCGACGGCGTCACTCCCGGCGCGCCCAACGCGTCGCACGCAGTGCGACGCACCGTCCGGACGCTCGACATCCGCGCCAGATGGCTCGCCTACCTGCTGCTCACGGCAGGCGCGCTGCTGCAGCAGACATGGACCGGCGCGCTTGCGGCCGCGTTGGTGAGTTTTGCGCTGATGTCCTACATCCGCGTTCCCTGGCGCCCGCTCTGGCAAACCGCGCGCGCCTATCTGCCGTTCATCCTGCTCGCCGCCCTGATTGCCGGCCTGCAGTTCGGTCCGGCGCCGGCCGGTCGCCTGCCTGTGCATTTCACGGCGCCGCCCGCGCTGAGGACGGCGCGCCAACTGTCCATCATTTTGCTCGCCCTGCTGTGGGCCCGCGTTTTGACCCTCGTCGCCCCGCCCGGCGAATTGCGCCGCGGCCTGTCGGAAGTGGCGGCCACCCTGCCCGCCGGCCGCCGACAGGCGATGATCGTCGCCTTTGGCGCGGGGCTGGTCCTGCGTCTGATGACACAGGTCCTGCGCGAATGGCGGCGCTTCTCCCGCATCGTGCGCGCGCGCGGCAAGTCATCCGCCAAAGAAGGGAAAATCGCGCTGCGCGACGCGCCGGCCCTCATCATCCCGCTGATTCTCGCCATGCTGCAGCACACCGAGGACATGGCGCTCGCGATCGAGGCGCGCGGCTGTCGCACGGTCGGCGCAGACCCGATCGCCAGGCAGGCGGCGCGGCCGCTGCGTCGGCGCGATCTGGCGGCCGTCGCCGTCGCAGCGGCGTGCTTTCTGCTGCTGCTCGCGATCAGGCACATAGGATTGTAAAATATAGGATATAAGGGGTCTTACACATGACAATCCGACTGCGCGGGCATCATCTGCTGTGCCTGCTGGGCTTCAGAGGAATGGGCTATTCCGAAGCATTTGCCGCCAACATGGCACAGGTGCACACAGCGCTTCGCACACACCCGGAATCTGTAGTGGAGATCACGGCGGGAGGCGACGACCTGTGCGCCTGTTTCCCGGCCGATCAGGTAGACCACTGTTGTGAAACGACTGTTTCCGTGCGCGACGCCGCCGTTTTGCAGCGACTCGGACTGGAGCCGGGCAACCGCCTGTCCTGGAGCGAAATCTGGTCGCGCCTGCAAACCGCCGTCGAACCCGCCGACATCGGCCGCTGGTGCGGCACCTGTCCGTGGCGTCCACTTGGCGTGTGCGAGGAAGGCATCAGGAAGATGCGGGCAAGCGACGGATTGCCGCCGCTACTTTGAGAGGTTGTTCAAAAAGAGGGCAGAACTGCGCGAATCTTACCCGCCCCCTTTTTGAACAGGCTCTTTGAATCAAAAATGAGTGTAACATTTCCTGATCATTGTCGGTCGTACATGATAGAGGTTGTTCAAAGAGGTGGTCTATTTCGTGAAATCGAATCCCACTGACTTATCCCAAGACGGCGTTGACGACAAGGAGCGGTTTACCCATTTTGTGCTAGAGGTAGGCCCAGAGGCATTGCGCATCGCACATCGTTGGACGCAAAACTCACAGACGTCGGAAGATCTGGTCCAGGAAGCGTTTTTGCGCACTTGGAGATCAAGAACTGTCGTGACCGAGAATTTGCGGGGGTGGTTTTTTAAGGTTCTTTGGAATGTTTTCCTTGATTCCCGGAGGTATGCAAAGAACCATCATGGCACCGATCTTCAAAGCAACACCCTGTTTTCTGAAGAAATCGGGTCTTACAAGATTATTGAAGACCGAATGGACGTCGACATGTTATTAAACGCACTGGCCGACGATGACAGGTATCTAATCGCCCTGCGTTATGGTGAGGACCTGCCTTTTGAGGACATCGCGATGATGACGGGGATTCCTGCAGGGACCATAAGAGTGAAAATCCACAGAGCACTCAAACAGATCAAACGGCTGTTGCCTACAAAGCCAAGGGCAGAACGTGCACAGACGAAAATTTCAAATGAAGTGGGGAGATAATTATGAGAAAGTCCATGAAGGGATCTGATTTTGCATCCATGGCAGATATTGAAGATCTGCTGAGAAATCACTATTCATCGATCACTCCGGATGCAAGCGGGATTGATCTCAACGCGATGGCGGAAAGGGTCATATCCAGCAATAGGACGGATGACCATGGATCATTATTTCATCTTCCTGAAAAATGGAAAACACAAAGACCCCGAATGAAATTCATCATTGGTTCTTGTGTGTTGCTGTTCAGCCTCGTCTTATCTCCATTCTATTTTTCCCCGGCACTGGCAAAAGAGATGTTTGCAACCATGCCGGGTTTCATGATCCCAATATTGACCCTGAAGACGGCCAGTCTACAAAAGTTGAATGCCATCGAGAGTCCGATGCTATCCCCGTTATTGTCTGCAATGGGCAATCCATCTCCCGCCAAATCAGTAACACCCTACCCAAAAGGGCTGTTAAAAATGAGAGGATTGGGCGGTCCCTTTAACGCAACGGTCAAAAGCGGCCACGCGTATCTGCTTTCCAGCGAAACCACACTCAAAGGCGGAATAGCTGTGGGAGGGGATTTTTATAATGGCGGATATATCATCTGCAGAGCGGTCGGCAGCGGCAAAACATACACAGGTCCCATTAAAGTTGGAAAAGCACCAGAAAAAAGCGACTACATCGCCACTCCCCCGGGAACGTACGATGTGTATATTGCATCCACGCGTCCTGGAGATCAATCTTTCAGCTCAATGAATGTCTATTTCAACTAATCCGGAGCGCATCCTGCAATCTACTCCACGCTTTCAAAATACAGGTGGCGATGGCGCGTGCAACCGGGATTGAATGCGGCGCCGCACGCGGGACAGGCCGCTTCGCAGCCCAGGTACTGCCATATGGTCAATTGTGCGCCACATGCGCCGCACAGCACTGCCCGCTCGCCAAACTGTCCCACAGGCCACACCCGCGCGGCGTGCCCCGCCGTCTCCGCGTGACAGAGATGGCAGGGGTAGTACTGTCCGCAACAGGCAAACTTGAGCGCGACAATGTCGCGCTCCGTTCCGTAATGCGCGCAGCGCGTACTGGCGTCGACCTCGACGCCGTATACCGGGATTCCATGGACGAGCATTACCGCAGATCGACCGTTTCCAGCCACGCCCGCGCGATCAGCGCGTGCCCTCCGGCCGACGGATGGACGCCGTCCGCCGCCCAGTCCTGCGATGGACGGCG
>JAJZZT010000557.1 GCA_021797415.1 Bacillota bacterium | reverse complement strand
GGAATCAGTCCGGAAGGGCTGTTGACATACACATTCCAGGATTCATTTTCCGTCCATGGGGAGGTTGAGAATGCTTGGCAGGTTGCGGAATCCCGCATTTCGAATTTCCTTCGCGGGCTTGAGGAAAGCGGGTACCCGTATGATTTTGTTCCCGTCACGGTCTCCGGGCTGATCACGGACAATTCGCCGCCCAACGCTGCCGTGATCGAATTTGTCCACCACTGGAACGAAGTGCACGGTGCCGCCATTGAACTGGAGTGCAGTACGCTGCAGACGTTTTTTGAACGCCTGGAGAACAGTTCCGTCCAAATTCCGGTGTATCGCGGGGATTGGCCGGACTGGTGGTCTGACGGCGCTGCTTCCACTCCTCTTTACACCCAGATGTTTCGCAGCGCGCAGCGGTCGCTGGAGAATGCGGAGCGGCTGCTGAGGGGACTGAAGGCGTCTCAACCGAAAGGGCAGCAGCAGATCATTCACGATCTCATGCTATACGCGGAGCACACTTGGGGTCATCACGCCTCTGTGCGTGAGCCGTGGATGCTGGAAGTCCAAAGTTTGCAAGCGCGTAAGCAGGCCTATGCCGTGTCGGCCCATCGCGCGGCGATGCAAGCGGTGGATGAAGCGTTGGCCGCTTACGGCGCGCTTCCCCTGGCGGCGCGCAGGCCGCTGTTCTTTCAGGCCGTCAATCCGTATCCGCAACCGTTTTCAGGCATCGTGGCTTTGCCGCTGGAATCATGGGAATTCACTCGGCGCAGTGCACCGCTTGTGTTCGATGCCGCCACCGGGGCTGCGGTTCAGGGCCAAATCACGCGCCGGGAGGGCAGGACCTGTGTAGCCTTTTCCGCTTCGCTTGGTCCGGAAGAGCGGGCCGCATGGCGTGTGGACATGGGAGGCCTGGCGAGTGGTTCCGACAAACAGAAGCAGAGCACATCGGCCTCAGAAGGGCGAGAACTTCGCACGGTCCATCGAACGGTGACGGATGGGGTGCTGGATGTCGTGTGCGCTGATGGGATAGCAACCCCATTTTCTTTCACACAAACCTCCCTGTCTTCCCCTTTTGCCAGAGTGACATGGGAATCCGGCGGAGGGATCACTTCCGTACGGGATCTGTCCACTGATCGCGAACTCGTGCCGCATCACAGCGAGGTGGGAGCCTTTACGCCGGTTTACGAGGTGACGCCCTCCTCCATTGGAACATCGATGGTTGGG
Organism: Bacillota bacterium; assembly: GCA_021797415.1. Next base: position 7,521 of record JAJZZT010000557.1, on the reverse strand, counting down.
GTTCGTTCCCAAATGGGCCGCAATCGCAAAGGGATGCAAGTCCAGAGGTCGGTTGGCGCCTTGACCGGTGTTCGGCGGGTGGCGGATGGTCCAGTCATGGCAACGGTAGAACTTTCGTATGCGGTGCCGGGCATGCGCGAATATCTGGTGCTGATCACGATGTATGCGGACTTTCCCCGTCTGGATGCTGTAATACGAATCCATAAGGACAGCATCCGGGAACCGGAGAATGTTTACATTGCGATGCCCTTCGGCTTTTTCGATGGTCTGGATAGCACGGAGGGTACCCGACGGATGAAGTCTCAAGAAAGTGAAGCAGATCGTGGCGGCCAAGTGTGGCTCGACAAGATGGGAACTGGGGTTCGTCCGGGAATTGACCAGTTGCCGGGCACGTGCACCGATTTTTATTGTGTGCAGGATGGTTTTGCCGTGGTGACGCCGACGGGGGGCGTGGCCGTCGCGATGCCAGACACGCCTTTGTTGCAACTGGGACCATTGGCTTACGGGCAGCGGATCCTGCACGGCCAACAGGGATCGCAGCCTGAGCGCGTCACGCCGTATGCCTGGGTCCTGAACAACTTTTGGGAGACGAATTTTGCGCCAGAGACAGGTGGTTTCTATGAGTTTTGCTATCGCATCTCCTGGGGGCCCTCGTTTGCCGACCAGCGGGAGGCCCTCGCGTGGTGCCGCAGGATCAACCGGGGCATTCTCAGTTTCAGGACGGCGCCGCGCGACCTTTCTCAGTTCAGCAATGGATGCTCGTGACATCTGATTAGAGCCGGTCGCAACGGATGGTCAGACGCTTTGAAACAGTGCAGCGATACCGCACATTTCGGATAGATGCGAAGGAAGGGCAGCACATGAGACTGCAGCAGAAGGTGGCCCTGATCACGGGGGCAGGATCGGGCATTGGGAAGGAAACGGCCTTGTTATTTGCCAAAGAGGGAGCGCAGGTCGTCGTCAATGACATTGTGGCGCAGAGCGGGCAAGAAACCGTCCGGGAGATCGAATCACAGGGAGGGGCCGCGATTTATCTGGGAGCCGACGTGACCAGTGAGAATGAAGTTGCGTCCATGGTGGAACAGGCCCTGGAACACTTTGGGCGCCTCGATATCTTGTTCAATAACGCGGGCGTCTCGGGAATCGGGGCGGTGCATGAACTTTCAGAAGAGTTGTGGGATCGCGTCGTCAATGTGAATATCAAAGGCGTGTTCTTGCCGTGCAAGCATGTCCTGCCGCACATGATGGAACGCCGACAGGGCAATATCATCAACATGTCGTCGGTCCTCGCCGAAATCGGATTGATGCGCAGGGCGGTCTATGCAGCCACCAAAGGCGCGGTGCTCGCTCTCACCAAGTGCATGCAGGTCGACTACGCACCTTACGGAATCCGGGTGAATGCCCTGCTTCCAGGAACGATATTGACTCCATTCGTGGAAAAGTATTTGAACGAGTCGTATGCGGATCCAGAAGAGGGGTTACAGACGATCCGGCAACGCCAACTCAGCGGCGACTTGGGGAGACCGGAGGATGTTGCGCATGCGGCCTTGTTTCTTGCGTCTGACGAATCGAAGTTCGTGATGGGATCGCCGCTTTACGTGGACGGGGGCGCCACCTTCGGAAAAATGGCCTAGTGGTCGGTTTGCAAAATTCCGATAAAATGATGGGGCGGCGCAATGCAAAAGGAGTGGACAACCATGCCGTTTCGAGGGAAGGTCGCGGTGGTGACCGGCGGTTCCAAGGGAATCGGCCTGGCCACCGCGCGAATGCTCGCCATGGAAGGTGCATCGACAGCCATTGTATCTTTGCACGACGCCCAGGACAGAGTGCAGGAGATACGAATCTCCGCAGGCCATGATGGGATCATCGGCATCCGGGCCAACGTGTCGGACAGTGAGCAGGTTCGGCAAATGGTACAACAGGTGACCGACGCCTTTGGGGGCGTCGACATTCTGGTGAACAGCGCCGGCGTTCAGCGATACGGCAGTGTGGTGGACACAGACGAAGAACTGTGGGATCAAGTGATCGAGACCAACCTGAAGGGCATGTTCCTGACCTCCAAGTACTGCATTCCCGTCATGAGAAAACGCGGCGGCGGGGCCATCGTCCACGTATCATCCGTCCAGGCGTATGCAGCCCAGAAGGGGGTGGCGGCCTACAGCGCTTCGAAAGGAGGGATCAACGCGCTGACGCGGGCGATGGCGGTGGATCACGCGTCGGAAGGCATCCGTGTGAATGCCGTCTGTCCTGCGTCTGTGGACACCCCGATGCTGCGCTTTGCGGCAGATTTGCTCCGCGGTGAAGCGTCGCAAGAGTCCCTGATCGAGACATGGGGAACCATGCATCCCGTTGGTCGCGTCGGCACGCCCGAGGAGGTGGCGCATTTGATCGCATACTTGTGCAGCGACAAGGCTTCCTTCATCACGGGAGCGGACATCAAAATCGACGGTGGCCTGCTGTCCGCCATCGGGGTCACTCTTCCGGAGTAAGGAGAAACCATCATGAAGATTACGGATATTCGCGCGACGACGGTCACGGTGCCTCTGGAAGCGCCATTGCGCCATGCCAATGGCGCGCATTGGGGGCGGTTTGTGCGCACGGTCGTGGAGGTCCATACAGATGAGGGGATTGTCGGCTACGGTGAAATGGGGGGCGGAGGGGAAAGCGCCGAGCTTGCGTTCGCGGGATTGAAGCGTTACTTATTGGGGCATGACCCGTTTCAACTGGAAGAGTTGCGTTTTAAAATCTGCAATCCGACGGCTTCCCTGTACAACAACCGGACACAACAGCATGCCGCCATCGAATTCGCCTGCCTCGACATCATCGGGAAGAAGCTCAATGTTCCCGTATATCAGTTGCTCGGCGGCAGGGTTCGGGATGAGGTGCCGTTTGCCAGTTACCTGTTCTTTCGTCTTGCGAACGAGGATACCGGCGCAGGGGAAGTCCGGACCATAGACCAACTTGTGCGCCACTGCGGAGAATTGAAGCAAAAACATGGGTTCACCGTACACAAGTTGAAGGGGGGAGTCTTTCCCCCCGATTTCGAATTGGCCTGCTACCGCGCGCTGGCAGACGCGTTCCCGGATGACCGGCTGCGCTACGACCCGAACTGCGCGCTCAGTGTGGAGCAGGGCATTCGTTTCAGCCAAGCCATCGAAGGTCTCAACAACGATTATCTGGAAGATCCCACCTGGGGTTTGAACGGAATCCGCCGCGTGAGGTCGATGACGCGCGTTCCGATGGCGACCAACACGGTTGTGGTGAACTTCGAACAACTGGCGGCAAATATCCTTGATCCTGCGGTCGATGTCATCTTGCTGGATACGACCTTTTGGGGCGGCATCCGTGCCTGTGTCAAGGCGGCGGGCGTATGCGAGACGTTCCAACTTGGGGTTGCCGTGCATTCCTCTGGAGAACTCGGCATTCAACTGGCCACGATGCTTCATCTGGGCGCGGTTGTGCCCAATCTGTCCTTCGCGGCCGATGCGCACTATCATCATCTGCAGGGCGATATTTTGAAAGGGGGGAAATTGCTCTACAAAAACGGCGCCATTGCCGTGCCGGATGGGCCGGGACTGGGCGTTGAAGTCGACCCGGACAAGGTTCGTGAATACGCGGAACTGTACCGCGAACTCGGCGGCTACCCGTATGACCGGGATCCGACCCGTCCAGACTGGTTTTCGCTTGTGCCAAACGACCGTTGGGCAGATCCGGAGGGGTAGGCCAGGTGGCGGATGAATGGGGGGAACGACATGAACGGGCGTCCAAGCGGGAGGGAGAAAGAATCAGTTATCGCGGATGACAAGGTGAGCGTGTTTTTCGACGGAACCTTTTCCGAGCCGCGGCTCAATCACCCGGAGGGAATCGCCGTTGATCACGAGGGATACATCTGGTGCGGCGGAGAGAGCGGGGAGATTTACCGCATCGATCCTGACGGTCGGCACATAGAAATGATCGCCTCCACGGGAGGTTTCACGCTCGGCGTGGCTCTTGACCACCAAGGTAACCTGTACAGTTGTGATTTAAGATGGTCGGCCATCTTCAAGCTGAACACGAAGACGGGAGAACTCAGGAGATTTGCCGACGGCGACGGACGGGGCGGAATGATACGGGTTCCCAATGCGCCCGTGGTGGACGCGGTGAACGGATTTCTCTACGTCAGCGACAGTTTTGACGCGGGGCGGGCTGGGCCCGGGATCTGGCGATTCGATCTGGAAACGGGGCGCGGCGGTCTTTGGTACGATCTTCCGTTGCGCTTCGCCAACGGTCTGGCCATGTCAGACCGCGGAGACGAACTGTTCGTGGCCGAGACCTTCGAATACTGCGTCAGCCGTATTCCGATTAAAAAAGATGGCGCTCCTGGCGTCAAAGAGAAGGTGACCGACGTTCCTGCACTGCCCGATGGGATCACTCTTGACGCGCAGGGCAGGATCTACATCAGTTGCTATGAGCCTTCTCTTCTGTACCGTTTTTCTGACCGGGCGGGATTGGAGTTGCTCTACCACGATGTGATCGCACACACGCTGTGCCACCCGACGAACTGTGCTTTTCGGGGCAATGATCTATTTGTTGCCAACTTGGGGCGCTGGCACATCACGAGGATGGCGGACGTGTCATAGAGCCTGTTCAAAAAGTGGGCAGGGTTGACCCACGCAGTGCAATGGGACATCTTCTTGGAAGGTGCGGATATGCGACGGCCGGTCGTCTGCCGAAATCCGGTTGTTGCACATTCCCTGGCCAAGCAAAGAGAAACAAACAGAGAAGAGGGAGATTGAACCGTGAAATTTGTTTTCTACCAAGATCAGGGCAGGCGGAGAATCGGCGTGCGCACAGGACGCGGCGTGACGCCGACGGAACTGCGCATGGAAGACCTGTTCGGCCGCGATGCGCAAGGTGGAGGGGTGAAGCGCGCCGCTGAGCTGTTGCCCGGATATTCCGCGGGACCCGTTCTGGCGGAAGAAGAGTTGACTTTCGCGCCGTGCGTGTCGCGGCATGCGAAGATCATCTGCGTCGGCCTCAATTACAGAAAGCATGCTGAGGAATCCGGCATGCCCATTCCGCAATACCCGGTGCTGTTCAGCAAGTTTGGCAACTCGCTGTGCGGGCACAGGGACAGCGTTTCGCTCAGTCCGCTCGCCGCACAGTATGACTACGAGGCGGAATTGGGCGTGGTGATCGGCGCGCGGGCAAGGGGCGTGACGCGCGAAGAGGCGTTGGACCGCGTGTTGGGTTACTGCTGCGCGAACGACCTGTCGGCGCGGGACCTGCAGATGCGCACGGGACAGTGGCTGCTCGGCAAAACGCTTGACGGATTTTGTCCCGTCGGCCCTTATCTGGTCACGGCGGACGAGGTGGGCGACCCCAACGGACTTGGCGTCCGTTGCCTGGTCAACGGAACCGTGCGGCAAAACTCCAACACCCGGGACATGATTTTTTCAGTGAGGGAGATAGTCAGTTATGTTTCTGCCTATATCCCCCTGGAACCGGGTGATCTGATTCTGACCGGGACGCCGGAGGGGGTGGTTCTGGGCCTGCCGGAACGGGAGCGGGAATGGCTGAAGCCGGGGGATGAAGTGCGCGTGGAGATCGACGGCCTCGGCGCGCTGCAAAACAGGCTGGTCGCCGGAGATAGACCCATAGGATGAGGAGGCCCGCGGGAATCAGGCGGAGTGCGTCCAGAAAAGCCAACGCGTTTGGCGGATAAGTCGGCACGTTTTACCTGCGCGCGGGCGACTGCAGCTTCCATTGGATAGACCGACCATTTCGCGATCTAACGGGCGCCCTTTCGCCGGACGGCAGATTCATCCAGGCTGAATGTATCCGAATACGAATCAAGGGTAACTCGAACTCCGATTGGCAGCGTTAGTTTTGGATCGGTATGACCAATGTCAACATTGGATAAAACGGGAATGTCGTAATCCTTGGTGTGTTCAAGAATAAGTTCATTGAGGACCTGCTCCTCTCCTTCTGTCTGGTCGTTGATTTTACCGAATATTAGACCTGAGATTTGTTCAAACACTCCCAATAGCCGAAGATGGGTTAAGGAATCATCCACTTCTTTAAGAATGGGCGCTCCCATATAGACTTCTTCGACAAACAGGATTGCCGAATCAAATGACGGGAAGAATTTCGTTCCCGCGATCGTCCTCATCGCAGTCAAATTACCACCCAGAAGACGTCCGTGAGCCAGACCGGAGTGGAGCCAACGCCAGCCCGAGTTGGATTTCATGTTGCGACATTGGTCAAGTTTGGGGAAATCTGTGGTCCATTCTTTGGGGGGACGAACAGCTCCGACAGGAGCATCATGAAACAGCAAGCGCTTAATATGGCTTGTCGTATATTCGAAAGGTTCTGGGAACTCGCTCAACCCATCCAGGACTACATGTGGACCATGAAATGTTACCATTTGGCATTGGCTGTAAAGTCCGAGCAAGAGTGCTGTATTGGCACTGTACCCCATGATAATCTTCGGATTTCGGACAATCATGTTCCAATCCAATAATGGAAGAATGGCGTTCGTGTTGGCTCCCCCGGAGAGACAGAATATCGCATGTACATCTGGGTCGGCAAACAGTTCATTCAAGTCGTCGGCTCGCTGTTGCGCAGGAACCGCAATATGTTCGTGTTGCAATAGGGTGTGACGCCCCAATTTCACCTGCAAACCAAGGCGTGTGATCGCATCGCAGCCAAGTTTTAAGAAATCTTCCATGAGGGGATAGAAAGAATGGGCTGGTGCGGCTATACCAACCACATCGCCGTTATGTAAGATTGTTGGCCTCCGTACAATCACTTGCCAATTCTCCTTCCTCAATGATATCCATTTCCTTTTGTATTCCATGCGCGAATCCGATCCCCTTCAACGCCGGCGGTTCTTGCAGTACTGTCGGGTGTGACACAAGAAATGGGCAGAGTTGCGGTCACTCCATCCGACAAGACGATTGGTGTGGACATGGGGGAGTGTCACTGGAAATGGTATAATAGAGGTAGTCCAAAAAAGGGGCAGAACTCCCGGATGGAATAATTTATGTCGATTATACTGAACCTTAATGAAGATTCTGCAGACGTATGTGCGGATCTATGTGGCGGAGCTGGACCCTGCCGTTGTCTTCTATGAATCGGTGACGGGCCAGCCAACCATTTGCGATTCCCAACTCGCGTGCCCACAGGGAGCGATATGACAGTCCAACATCCGGATGGGACCCGCTTTGAGTATGTCCAGCATCACGCCTGATGGCGGGATTTCCGTTCCGGCCGCTCTGGAGTTAAAGTTCAGTACGGACAATGATGGCTTTTGTGCAAGGAGAGAGGATGCATGCAAAAGATTTCGGTGCGGCAGCGCAAGCGAGTCCGCACCCGCGCGGCGCACGACGGGCGGGAACGCTGGTTGCTCACGTACAGCGACCTGATCACGCTGTTGCTGATCTTTTTTGTCATCATGTATTCGATCGCCAGCGTCAATCAGGGGAAATTTCAACAGATGGCGCAATCGTTCCACCTGGCGTTTGACGGCGGCAATACGCC
>JAJZZT010000441.1 GCA_021797415.1 Bacillota bacterium | reverse complement strand
GGAGTCAGATCATCGGGCCGAAACTCATCACCTTTTCGGCTGACGCGATTGCAGGTGTGCAGACGCCCGTCTCCAACTTGCAGACTGTTCAAGATGAAGTGCTCATCATTACGTCCATTGGCGCGAGCACGACGGCCGGAAACGGTGTGACGCTCAACATCGACCGCGACGGGCAGATTGGCTATGTGTCCGTGCTTGTCGACAACATGAGGCTGAACAATCGCTTCAATACGTGGATTCCGGTCAAGGAACGCATGGGCGTGACGTTGACGGCCAACGCCACGACGGCGACCATCGTCAACATGACCGTCCTGCGTTTGCGATTCAGCAAGATCATCCAATTCATGTTCGGCGTCACCAAGGCGGCGCTCACCGCAGAGGATCAAGTATTGATGGACGAAATCGAGGCGGGGGTGTTGGTATGAGCCTCGCCCCGAGTCTCTTCACGCGCGTTGGCTCAATCCAGGCGACGACGCCCGCAGCTGCAGAGCCGACACCTGCGCAGGCACCGAGCAACGCAGGGCTCGTGCCGTCCATCATCCCATACGACGTGATGCTCGAAACCTTTCTTGCGGCGCGAAAAGTGGGCGCTGTGTTCCCGTATCTTGTTAGACAGACCGTGTTTGTGCCTGCTGGTACGACGGGCGAGATTGTGACCACGATTCCATCGGGCGACACGGCGTCTGTGGTCTATCTGCTGCAACTTCGGGCGAGTTCGTATTCACCGGAGTTTTATGTCTCGCTGCAAGCGGACAACCTGCCGCCGTTTTTCGTGGAGATCCCGATGATCGAACCGCTCGACGTGCTCGGATCATTCCTCGTCCCGGTTCGCACGCAGGGTGTGTACCAGTTGGTCAACAACAGCACAGAGGACATCACCTTCATCGCGAATGTCCAGTTGGCCGTCATGACGCACCACTTTGACAAGTATATCTATGGCCCCATCAGTCGCGGTCAGTATAAGTTGCTCGAACAAGTGGCGGCTCAACTCTATGCGCTACAGGGGGCGAGCGCATGAGATCCTTCGTTTGCCGCACACATCACGTCCATGTCGTCGAGTCACAGAAAAACGGACGTCCGCATCGACACTTTACCGTATCGGCCCCGTCGAGTCACGAATGGCCGACCGCCTGTTCGCTCCTGCGCATGTCGCGGCTCCAAGCGCTCCAACCAGGCGAAACCTACCATAGTGGCGCATCCGGCAAGTCTGCGCACAACTTCTGCACCATCGAGGAGGTGTGACCGTGAGCGACCTGACGATTCGAGGCATGGAGACGGCGCTGTCGCACCACACCCGCACCGTCCTTCAAGACAACTGGGAAGTCGGCAATGGCGCGACAACGACGGTCATCCCTGTCACGCTCGCCAATCCCGGCGGAAAAGCCGTGGACATCACAGGCCAAGTATCTGCAGAACTCGCAGGTGCAACGATTGAGTTCGTCAGCGGATTGAACCTTGGCGCTTCTCGCAACGTCCTGTCCGCCACATCGACAGGCACCCTGACACTCGACACAGCGTTGGCGACAGCGCCCGCGCAGGGCGATAGATTCGTTCTCATGCGGGCTGTTCGCCTAGAGGTTACAGCGCCTGAGAATATTACGCAAGTCGGCAGCCAGAATGTGCCTAATCCAGATATTCCGCGCGTGCCTGTAGTTGGGTATAATCAGCAAATTCCCGCTCCTTATACCACAACTCCTTTAATTGCAGATGCTTCTTATGATAGTGCGAGCTTTAATCTAATTGGATTTTCCATAATCACTGGTGGCGTTTTTTCCGATCAATCAGGAAGTTTGGAAGTGCAGCAGTCGCCAGACGGAACCAATTGGGATGTCCTGTCAACTTTCGCTGTAACCGGGGGAACGGGTCAAGGTTTCAGTGTTGAGATTGTCTATCCTTTCGGGCGGATAGTTTACACCAACGGAGCGACAGCACAAACGATATTCAGGCTGTATTCCTTCTTGAAAAGGTTTAACTAATAATTCCCCGGTTTCGGGGGGGGGTAATGTAAATGTCGATTTTCACTGATCCTTCAGCATCAACGTCTCAAACCGCCCAAAATGTTGCTGTTACGTCTCTTCCTGCGCTTCCGGCGGGATCAAATGCAATAGGTAACGTCGCAGTTACCGCACTGCCTGCATTGCCAACAGGTTCAAATGATATTGGAACAGTCGCTGTAAATTCATTACCTGCATTACCAACTGGATCTAACGTAATAGGGGATGTAGGAATTAGTGGTAGTCTGCCTGCTGGCAGTAATGCGATTGGAACGGTCGTTGTCACATCGCTTCCGGCTATCCCCACCGGAGCCAATACAATTGGCGATGTCGGACTAATTGCGGGGTCTGCAATTGTCGGTAAGGTAGGAATTGATCAAACTACACCCGGAACCACAAATGGTGTACAAGTGATCGCTGCATTGCCCACGGGATCGAACACTATCGGAGATGTAGGAGTTACATCATTGCCTGCGCTTCCCGCTGGAACAAATTCAATCGGAGCGGTAACGGAAGTCGAACTAGATGCTACCATTCAGAGTCCGGGATCAGCTATTCCTTCTAAAGCCATACAAATAGCTGGTAGCGACGGAACTAACACGCGCGCAATTTTTACTGATAACAACGGCAGACCGATAATTTACAATGACAGGACTGCCGGAGACAGTACGACGACCGCCCTAGGCGCAAGCGGCACTTACACAACCGCCACACCTATGGCGACTGATGGATATAGCCGTATAACCGGAAGTGTTTACGCCAACGAGGCAGGAACGCTCAATGTAGAACAGAGTGCAGACGGTACCAATTGGGATATTTCATCGACGTTTACGGTGTCCGCAAGTGTCGGAGAAGGGTTTAGCGTCGAATTGGTGTGTCCGAATGTGCGGTTGAATTATGCAAACGGGGCAACGGCGCAGACGGCATTTAGGCTTTATAGTTTCCTGCGTAGGTTTGCTTAATTAAACACCCATCACGGTTAAGGGGGAATGGAAATGTCTATCTATACCGATCCCGCTCCATCAATATCACAAGTTCCTGAATCGGTAGGAATAACGCAAACGGGAGGCACTGCAATTCCCGTAGACGACAGCGGATATGCCCGCGTTCCCGTGACCGACTTCGCGACAGAGGTCAACAACGCGACCGTCGCAGCAGGGCAGATTCGATTCGTGGCGAGCGGCGATGAGCGGGCTTATAACAGTCTGACGGTCAACGGCTATGAGCGCGTGAATGGTTCGCTGATACTGAACAGCCTGACGGTCGGCGCGGGCGGCAAGGTGGTCGTCGGATCAAGCGGCGCAGTCACACTCGGAGCATTCATCTAAGGAGGCGGCAACATGGCACAGGCTATTCTTACACTAATACCCAATTACGTGCAGATTGTGGTCGATGATACGGCGCAGACAACTACGCTGCAATGGTGGAACGGAACTGCATGGACGAATCTACAGGAGACCACGAATGACACGGGATTGCAAACCGTAAATGGAGCAGTTACCGTCACCGGACTCGTTACTGCATCCGGCGGCTTCACAAGCGTTCCCTTGGGCGCACAAACGCCTCCTGCATCGCCTTTGGTGAGCGGCACGGTCTACCAGAACACATCAGGTCGATACATGAACATCTATCAGCCCGCCTACGCGACCACATCGGGCACAGCGGGCACAGTCGTCGTCGCGCTCGGATCATCGAGCACGCCATCAACCATCTACACCGATCAGATCGGCGGGGGCACATCAAACACAGCGCCGCGCATGGTCTATCTGAAGGTTCCGCCATCTTGGTATTACTCAGTGACGACCAGCGCGACGACCCTGCTCACAGCGGCAATGATTGCGGAGTGATGGCTCGCATTCGGACACTAAGAGGCACAAGCCGCTGGCAGCATAGTCTGATGGCGGCTTGACACTGGCGATACAGAACGTATAGGAGGCACCATCATGGCAAACGGACTGCGGAGAGAGGCGTTCAACCAATCCTCATATGACTTCTGGACGGGCAAGTATGGCGTCGTGAACGTCAAGGATTTCGGCGCGGTCGGCGATGGTGTGCATGATGATACGGCGGCGATTCAGGCGGCGGTGAATGCGGCGGCGGGGAACGGACCGTGTTTGATTGGACAGCAAAGTGACACGTTCATGATCGGCAAATCAGTTGTTGTTCCTAACAATTCCGAGTTAATTATAAACGGAACTTGCATTGCTGCGCCCGCTATGAACAATACGATGTTTTTGATGGACGCCAGTACATTTAATGTCGTTATTCGTGGAAATGGGATTCTCGACGGGAATAAGTCTGCGCAAACAGCGCCAGGACCTTCACAGACAAACGCTATCGCCGTTCCGAACGGTTCTGGAGTACACCATCTAACCATCAGAGATATCACAATTCAAAATTGCTACAACGGACCATTTAACCTAGTAGATGTACACGATGTTTTGCTTGATAATTTAACGTTGCTGGATTGCGGGAATGCGGCTGGATTCGCGGCAACGTCTGCCACCACTTCTTATAATTGTTGGGCAGTTAATTGTCACATTTCAGGGCTTAACGATGAAGGGTTTGCTTTTTATGGTGGTGTTTTTCAGAGTGGGATATCGAATTCGTTGCTGCACGGCCAAACGTCAGGGAGCGGAATATCCGTATTAAATGATTCTTCTCAGACCAATCCGTGTCACGATATAACCATCGAGAATAATATTTGCTATGGAAATTCAATGAGTGGAATTGAGTGTAATTCAGGACAATCCATACCCGTTAACAATGAAGGAATTACGATAAAAAACAACATCATTTTTAATAACACTTTAGACGGTATTCAATTGGGGGCTGCTAAGTCTTCTCTTGTTGCGGGGAATTTATCGCATGATAACAATGGCGGAGGAATTCATTTAGAGAATAGTTCAATTTTCGTCAACATAGTCGGCAATCACATTCGCAACGAGGGCCAAGGCGGAACCAATGGCGTGGGAATTGAGATTTCTTCGTCTTCGGTTACTGATATTTTGATTGAGAATAATATGCTGTTTGATGATCAGTCGACTAAGACGATGGCCTACCAACTAAATGGCGGGGGGGGGTCCAATATTATTGCCAGAAACAATTATCTCGGCCCTTCAATTGGACAGAGAAATAATCTTGCGGTGGGCGCGGGTAACATTTTTGAGGGGAACCACGGTTATAATCCGACTGGAATTCAAACATCCCCAACCATTCCAGCCGCGAGCGCATCCATCGTCAATCCATTTCCCTATACTGTTCAGGTAATCGTTGTTGGCGGTGCAGCCGTCAATATTGGAATCGGAAACACATCCGCGACAACCGCGACCGGACTTGCGTCGGGCGGTGTAACGCTCGCGGCAGGACAATACATCAACCTCGGGGCTTATACTACTGCGCCGACATGGGTATGGATCGGGTTGTAAAACACATCGCTACTGCAAAATGTACTCACTGAAATCTACGATTTATAGTAATTAGAAAGTTCATTGTTGTATTGGTTGACAATGAATGCCGAAGAATCTCCTGCTTCTTTTGCGACTGATGCCCACGAAATCAGCGAGGACATATTTCCTTGTGCAAAATCAGGAAACGCATTACGCAAATCTTCCCGTTCAAGCCATATGCCCATCAGCACTTTCATGAGTATTTCGTCACGAGAAATGCATGGAGGCTTGCCGATTACACAAAAATATTCTAAATTGGTGTTGTTTCCGATGCATCTATATAAAGTGGAAAAATCCTTGCCTAACAGTTTGAATGTGCGAGACAAAAAGATATCGAAAGAATCGCTATCCCAAACATGTGCGTGTTCGTGCCTGTTCCTGACGTTTCGAACGGCATCAATAAACGCCTCCTTGCTATCGAAAACTTGCGGATGAACATTTGCAAGGAAATCAACGTAATGATCGTCATGAACGTCTGCTACTTCTAGGTGATAATCGGCAAGCAAATGCTCCCAAGTGGTAAGGCTTCGTTTATTGTCAAAGGTGAATCGTTTGTCTGGTATGGAAAGAATGAATAGACCGCCGGGATGGATCCCCTGCCAGATATTTTTAATCACTTGTATAGGATTAGCAGTATGCTCTAAAACATGGTTCATGATGACAAAGTCAAATGTCCGCCCTGTGATATCCGATATTGGAGAAAGCCCAATATCTCCAATCCAATCAGGAGTCGTGATGGATTGGCCGTCTAGTTCTCTGAAATTGTTTTGCAAGGTTTTTTCGTCTGCAATATCTAGGTATTGAACGCGGCATTCAGATGAAAGGACTGCGGGTTCGTGCAAAGCGCCTATTTCGAGACCTTCTCCTTGAAGCAGGCCATATCCGACTTGTCTATGAAGAAGCCCCATAGTATCATCCACTTTCTTTAGAAACGCTTAGTGAAACTATATCACCTGCTTGCTGGTGTGTCTATCGAACTTACTTCCTGCCCTCTTCCCCGCTTCCCTCTACACTGCCTCTAAGGGGGGGAATCGACATGAACTCACAAGCTATGGCAGGCGACGTGCTCTGCTTCGTGCCCGATCCGCACGACAAATCATGGTTCGGCTACGCGCTCGACGCTTCCGTCATCCTCGGGGAAATGTTGGAGCATCCCGGCATCAAACAGCCGCTGTTCTTTCACGTCGGCATCATACTGGACTCGGAGAACTTCGCGCAGGAGAATGGCATCTGCCATCAGTCTGCCCTGTCCTCCCTGCCCGCCACGCAGCAACTCTGGCTCAAACGCCTACCGCTCACGCCTGACCAACGCGAAGCCGTTCCTGACGCTGCCCGCGCCCTCTACGGCATAAGGTATGACTTGCCGCTCGACTTCTATTTAGGCGCTCGTTACCTCTGGCACGGTATGGCTTCCGCTCTCCACGAGGCTACATTCGGCCTAGTCCAGCTTCCGGCGATCCACGTCGGAGAAGAGGAGCATCATCGCCTCATCTGCACCACGTTTGACACCACAGTGCTGCGCAATGTGGGCTACAAGGGGCTGCGCAAACGGTTCTATTCGCCTGAAGGCTTGGCGATTGACCTGCCCGGTCCGCTGTGGCGGCTTCAATAGCAAGTTTCGGCGCTCGACTTCCGTACCTGCTACTCTTTGCCTAAAGAGCGGCGGGTACTTTTCGCGTTAGGGGTGTCGTCTGTGGCGGAGGAATTTTCTGTCGAAGCCATTCTGTTGCGATTGCAAACGAAAGTCGAGCATCAAGGCGAGTCCCTGATTGCGCTGGCCGAACAGACATCAGGCATACGCGATGACATATCCCACATGGACGAGACGTTATCGGCGGCCACGCGCACCATGAGCGACATCCACACACGCTACATCACGCGCGACGAAGTCAAAGAGATATCCGAGCGTCGCGACAAGGAACGGGACGACGCGGCGGGCAAGATCGAAGCGATCAAAGGGCGCGTAGACAAACTCAGCGGCTGGCGCAATTGGCTCACAGGCGTGCTGGTGACGCTCATGGCCATCGGATACACAGCGTTCGACTATTTGCACCAGTGGATTTCAGGCGGAGGGAAGCCGTAAGGAAGGAGGGATTCGGGTGGCGGTCAATATTATCGTCTACAACAACAATCTGGCGAACACGGCTCCCGGCGCATACTGGAGCCAGTTGGAGACGGACTTGCGGCTGGATACAGTGATTCAGGACTCCAATCTCACGATCTACCTCAATGAGAATGGCGAGTATTCGGGCGTATCACCGCAGACCGTAGCGAACCTCGTGCAAAACGGCGCGGTATGGATCGACTGGTGCGGGTGGCCGTTCTACTACAATGATATTTCGTCCGTGCTCGCGGGTATCCTCGGATCAAGTATCGCGTCCTTTTCCGAGAGTCCGGGCGGCTTTGGCGCGATGGTGGCGGCGATGGGCTTCCCGCTTGGTTACAACAGCCTAAGCCATCCAGTGTTCGCTCCGGTTCCGTCCGGGATTCCCTATGTGCGTTCGTTGATCGTGTCCGGCCAAGTTCGCATTCCGGGCTTCCAAGCGAATGGCTTTCTATCCAGCCCCTACTATCAGTCTGGTGGCACCTACATCTATCCCAGTTTTGCCATCCCGTATGGCAAGGGTGCATATATCTATGCGTTTGCATCGGCCACGCCGATCAATGATCCATTTGCGATCGCCAACATCAACAGCGGACAGCGGCCCAACTCCGTCACACCGCCGCAATACATTCCGTTTGTGAAGCAAATCATCACCAGCATCCTGCAAAAGGGTAACGCATCCAGCAGTGCGCCGCAATGCCCGACAGTCGGCACTTATGCGGGCGCGACAGGCACGGCGGGGCTGTCAGTCTACACCATGACCAAGAGCGGTGTGACACGCCGGGCGACCGCAGACGGTCAATGTACGATCCTCAGTTCGACGTACACGGGCAGCGGGTCGAGCGCCAACCTGTCACAAGCCGCGCTCGCCAACCTGTTTGATAATGGCTCATCGGCATCCGGCGCGACAGGCGTCACCTCATCCACGCCGCGCGGCAAGTGTACCAACTTCGGCAGCTACTCAGGGCCGGGCAACGACTTTGGCACCTACGCAGGGTACGACGTGTACAAGCAGACGACAGGCGGCGGCTACGTGTACAACGTGGTCAATCCGGCGACCTGCCAACTGATTCACAGCTACCCGCATTCGTCACAAGTGTCGAGTGCACCGAGCCAGACGAGCGGGAGTGGCAGCGGGACATCAAGTGGGAGCGCGCCGAAGTCAACGACCGTCCCGCCCATCTCATCCACCACATGGCTAATAGCGGGCGGTGTCGCGCTGGCAGGTGCGGCGTGGT
>JAJZZT010000006.1 GCA_021797415.1 Bacillota bacterium | reverse complement strand
GCGTTGTTCAAGCGTGAACACGTCGCCGACGATCGTCAGCGCAATCGGCAGCACACCCGCCGCGCCGACGCCCTGCAAGGCGCGAAAGGCGATCAGTTCGGGCATGCTGTTGGAGACGCCGCACAGCAACGAACCGGCGGTGAAGACTGCGGAATTGATGATGAACAGCTTTTTCCGGCCGTACATGTCCGACAGCTTAGAGAAAATCGGGATGGGAACGGTCGAAGTCAGCAGATAGGCGGAGAACACCCAACTGTAGATGGAAACGCCGTGCAGGTCGGCGATGATGCTCGGCATCGCGGTGCCGACGATCGTCATGTCAAGCGCGGCCAGGAACATGGCCAGCATGACGGCGACGATCACCCACGTTTTTGACGTGGCGCGCTTTTGGGCGGGATCGTGTTCCCTGCCGCGTGCGCCACGGGGTGCGGTGGAACTCATGCGAATCCTCCTCTGTGGCCATGGCGCTTCTTACACTCGGTTAGTTGCTATTATATCGTAATAGCCATCGGCTTCACAACCGGGCGCGGCCCTGCGGTGAGCGGGATATGCGGTGAGCAGGCATGCCGGAGCCATGCCGTACGGTGGACCGCTGGATTGGGTCTGCGGCCGGTTGACGGAATTTGGGTTATCCCGTGTCCCCTGGCGTGATACAATGTGGGTAGGGAAGAGGGTGTTTGCGTGAAGATCCTGTATCATGGCCATTCCTGCGTGGAAATCCAGACGGATTCCGCGGGGATCATCATTGATCCGTTCATCTCATCCAATCCGGTTGCCAGGACAAAGGCGGACGATGTGCGGGTCAGCCATATTCTCCTGACGCACGGGCATGGAGACCATATCGCCGATGCGCTGCCCATCGCCCGACAGAACAACGCGACGATCATCGCCAACGCGGAACTAGCCGAGTATTTCTCCTGGCAGGGAGTCTCAACGATCCCCATGAACACCGGGGGCAGCCTGCAGCTGGAGTTTGGCAGCGTCAAACTGACGCCAGCCGTGCACAGTTCCTCCCTGTCGATAGAAGAAAAGCAACAGATCATTTACCTGGGGAATCCCAACGGCTTGATCGTGAAGTTGGGTTCGACGACCCTGTACCATGCCGGGGACACGGATCTGTTCACCGATATGAAGCTCATCGGCGAACGCCATGCGATCGACGTCGCATTTGTCCCGATCGGAGATCATTTTACCATGGGGCCGGAGGATGCGGTGGTTGCCGCAGAGTGGGTGAAGGCAAAACTGACCGTTCCGATTCATTACAACACGTTTCCTCCCATCCGGCAGGACGCCTCCTCATTTGTCGCCGCGCTGCGCGCCAGGGGCCTCGGGGGACAGGTGATGGACGTGGCGCAGGTGATGGAACTGTAGTTGGAATTGCCTCCCCCCAGAGTCTGGATTCCATGTCCCATTGCCCTGCGCAAATCTTACCCGCCCACTTTTTGAACAGGCTCTATTAGGCAAAACCGCCGGATGGGGGGATCTCGTACCACCGGAACAAGAAGGTGCCACGGTTGCCCGACGAATTGAACACATAGCGCATTCCGAAGGAATGTCCGGGAGTGATGACAACCGCGCAAGGATAGGATTGATCAGCCACGTTCACATATTGCCAGGAAATGATGTTTCCCCCGGTCAGCGACACACCCGCTCCCCCGGCGGCGGCGAGCGTGCATGCCGGACTGTCTCCCTGGAAAGCGGTGTTCAGGTTGTATGCGGACACGGCGGACAAGCCCGCCGCGATGCCGTCGAACACGGCGATCTGTTGGACGAGTGCGCTCGCCTTCACTGAGATGGAGATCCAATCCAGAACCGCCCTGACTCCGGAGCCGATCGGATTCGTCAACACCATGACCATCTGCTGGCTGGCGGCGGTAGATAGCAGCAGGCCCGATGAACCCTGGAACACCTTGCCCGCAAGCGCTTCGGCCACGACGATCTGCGAGATGGTGTAGATTGGGGAGGCCAGTTCATTGAACACTTTTTCATTCATAAGTGGCGTCTCACCATCCCGTGAAAGAGCTCTCATTTATTATACAGGTTATGCAACGCGGTTGACTTTGTGTCGTGGAAATTCGGCGCAATGGATCCTCTTTGTGTAAGCGTGGATGAGATGCCGCATGGGAAGGAAAGTCTGAAATGCCGCGATTATTCGGTTGTATAGCTGTATGGAGAGTTCATTAGGAATATTTCCTCCGCTAATTAATATTTACCATATTCGCTGCGTCCTCTCCGCTTTGATCCATATGATATAAAGCGGTTACTTTACACATAGACCGCCGTGTCAGCAGAGGTCGCCCGGAGTCTGCGCCATCACCAGGACCGTGTGGACCGTCAAACGTCTGCCCGCTCGGTTATGCCTGGCCCTCTTGGCTGGACGCCTGTCCCGTCTGTCCCGCCGGCTCCTCCTGTCCCGCTTGTTCCGTTTTGGGGCGGGCGGGGGGCGCCGCATTGGATCGCCGCTGTTTGAACAGGGTGGTCAGGAGCAGCGCCGCAGGGATGGCGAGCCCCATCCCGAGCGCGATCACCGGGTATGCCGTGTCGAGGAAGGTGAAGTCGTCAGCGCGGTCGATCGGCATGAGCAGGCTCATGCCCACAAGGATGGTGAGCACCGGGATGGTGTAGCTGTTGGACTGCTTTGCGCCGCTGAGCTGCGTCACCGCCTTGGCGGCGCAAAAGCCGTAAATGATGATGCGAAAATAAGCGCCGGTCACCCAGAGGATGATCGCGAACAGATCCAGCCGCTCCAGCAGGGGGGACGCGTTGATGTACTGCAATTCGGTGAATGTCGGATACGCCAGGGAGCGGGCGACCTGTTCCCCAAACAGTGTGACGGGACCGGCGATCGGGCCGATGTAAAACAGGGTGACGACGAGCACGAGAATGAATCCCTGCTTGATCAGCGCCTCGCGGTTTTTCACATGGGGGGTGATCATGTTGAAGGCGATCATCTCCGCGCCCATCGTCAACATGATCACCGTTCCCCGCCAGACGGGGGCAAAGCCGTGGTACAGGATGGGGAGAAGCTGGCTGTAGTCGCGGTCGGGCATGGCGAGCAGCGTGGCGGCAACGCCCATGGCGATCAGCAGGGGGAGCAGCAACTGCACGCTGCGCGCGATCACCTCCAATCCCGCGAGCACGGCCCACAGCACGGCCATCAGCAGGAACAGCAGCCAGACTTCGCGCGGCGTCCGCGGGTAGATGCTGCCCAGGACGCTTCCGAGCAGGTGCAGGGCAAACGCGCCGATAAAAAGGAAATACACGCTGTACAGGATCCCTGTCGCTCCGCCTGCCCACACTCCCCACACCGCGACCGCGTGCGTGACGAACGACCGCTCGCGCTGCAGGACGGCCAGTTTGGACAAAAGGTAGGCGACCCCCGTACCCAGCAGGCCGGAGAACAGCACGGAGATCCAACCGTCCCGTCCGGCGTTGGCGATGATCAGGCGAGAGTAGACAAAGTGACCAAACGCGACCGTGCCGCCGATGACGAGTGAAAAGTACTGCAGGTTGGAAATCACGACTTTTCCGGAATTCATCGCGTCCAGAACACCCACTTGCTCACAGGTTGGAGGATCCATTCGCAAAACGAAAACAGACTTTCGATTGTCACATCGCACAGCGCGCCGATGCCCAAGGCCCATCCGGCCGCAAATATCCCCAAATAGATCAGCCACGTCTTCCACGAGCGTTCGGCGATCAGGCGCGGCCCGTCGATCCATCCGGCCAGCAGCGCGGTGAGGCCGTACGTGACAAGAACAAACTCCATGCCGTGATCAACCTTCCTCATTCTTGGCGATGAAACCATTCGTCATCCCGCCGTGGGCGATTCGCACCCGGACGTGGACCGAGACCGGCATGACGGCGTACACTTCACTCCAGCGCGGTTCCAGGCGGCGCCACTTGCCGGGGAATGACGCAAACAGCCGGTTGCCGAATCCGGCGATGTCCGCGTCATAGCGGTGCTGCAGGACATCCAGAGTTTCCGTTATCTGTTTGTGGATCGCGGACGCCATGATCCGTTCGAGCCGGTGTCCGTCCTGCGCGCGGTTCAGCACGAGTGGGCTGAGGTTTTCGATGATGTCAAAGCGAACTTTCAGCCGGATCTCCATGGCGGGAATGAGCCCTTTCCAGTGCGGGATGACGCTGGATTCAAGGCGTGTCATCTGTGCGGTCGCGAAGCCCTGGGATCCAGGTAGGCGCACTGTCACGGGGAACAGCTTGATCTTGTCGGCCGACTGCTGCATCCAGTAAAAACCGCGCGCCTGTGTCCGGGTCAGCCAGCCTACGAAGCGGTCGCGGCGGAACACGGCGACGCCGTTCAGGATGAAGGCGCGCGGCATTTTCTTCTGCGGGGTGCGGATCACCGTGATGCCTTCCATGTAGGGGTCGCCTTTTCCCGTCATGGTTTTGAGAAACTGCACCACGTTCACGCTGGCGGCCTGACCGCTTTTCTCCAGGTCCGCGATGGCGTTGGCAGGCAGGCGATTGAGCGGGGACGGGATCTTCAGGATTTCAAGCGGTGTGCAGTCGTGCGCCATGAGCAGATAGGCGCGCAGACGGGACTCGGGATTGCGCATCATCTCGTCCAGCAGTTCGCCGATTCCTTTTCGCGCGTAGTCTTCGCCAATGATCATCACGCGGCGGTCGCGCAAGAAAAAGCGGCGCGGCATCTGCTTCTGGATGGCGGTGACCGTGGCGGCGGCCGTGGGTCCCTTTCCGGTCATGACGATGAATGTGTCCGATTCGCTCCCCATCCCGCTTCCCGAACCGCCCTCCGGTCCGCCGGCCAACTGATTGGGCCGCGCGACCTGCATGCTGCCCAGAAACAGCGAGTGCGGATCGCTTGGCCGCAGCATCTGGATGCCGCTCGCGGCCACGATGCCAAGCTGGTTGATCTCCGCCGCGTCCCAGTTCATGCAACCCGTGCAAAGCAGCGCAAACCCGGCCATACCCCCATACGTCCAGCGTTTGAAGATCATTGGCGATCACCTGGCTCCTTGATTTTGCGGCGTATTGCCGCGCGTTCGACTGCTTGACGACATCCTTCCCGACTGGCGGCGCATGTTGGCTTTCGCCTGCTGCGCGGGACGGTAGCTCATGGCCCACCACGGCGCGCGGACGAGCGTGTCGCCCAGGTTTTTTATGGAGAGCGGAGTCATGGGAGAGGTGTACGGGACGCCGAAAGAACGCAGGCCGCAGATGTGCAGCGTGATGCACAGCACGCCGAAGACGATGCCGAACAGCCCGAACAGTCCTGCGAGAATGATCATGGGGAAGCGCAGCATCCGGATCGCGATCGCAAAATTGTAGCGCGGTATGGTGAACGAGGCGATCCCCGTAATGGCGACGATGATCACCATGGGGGCGGACACGATGCCGGCCTGCACCGCGGCCTGTCCGATGACGAGCGCGCCGACGATGCTGATGGCGGACCCGATCGCTTTGGGCAGGCGAACGCCCGCCTCGCGCAGCGCTTCAAACGTGATCTCCATCAGCAGCGCCTCGACGACCGCGGGCAGCGGCGTATTCTCGCGGGCGGCGGCGATCGACAGCAACAGAGGAAAGGGAAGGAACTCCTGATGGAACGTCGTGACGGCCACATATAAAGAGGGAAGCAGCAGGGCCATGCCCGTGAAGATATAGCGCAGCCAGCGGATCAGTGTGGCGATGATAAAGCGTTCGTAGTAATCTTCCGGGGAACTGAGCGCGCCCCACAGGTTGATGGGGGCGGTCAGGGCAAACGGCGTGCCGTCGATCAGGATGGCGATACGTCCCTCCAGCAGCAGGGCGGCGACGACATCCGGCTTCTCCGTATCCTGCAACTGGGGAAAGGGCGACCACGACACGTCCTCTATCAATTCCTCAATGTAGCCTGATTCAAGAATCGAATCAATCTCGATGCGCTGGAGTCTTGTCCGCATCTCCGACACGATGCTGTCTTGCGCCAGTCCCTGGATGTAGCACAGGATGACCTGCGTCTTTGTGTACGTGCCGATCTGCATGTTCTCCATCTTCAGATCCGGTGTGTGGATGCGCCGCCGGATCAGGGCCGTGGATGTGCGCACATTCTCGGTGAAGCCCTCTTTCGGTCCGCGGATGACCGCTTCGGTGTCCGGTTCCTCCACGCTGCGTTGCGACCATTTGCCGAGACTGACGGCCAGCCCCGCATTGTCGCCGTCCACCAGCAGGAGGACCTGACAGCGCAGAATCGCGTCGACCGCGCGGGGCAGTGTCCTGACCAATTCAACATCCGTCGCAGACAGCACATTTTCTTGAAGAAAGGAGATCTCCACGGCGGAATCGCGCCAATACGGACTTTCGGGGGATGTCAGTGGTTGCAGAACCCCCTGCTCCATCTGTTCGGAATCCACCAGTCCGTCCACATAGACGAGCAGCGACCGCTGAGCGCCAAAGGCGGAAAACGGTCTGAAGACGACATCTGAGCAGTTGCGAAAGGCGCCTTCAAGATGCGCCTGATTCAATTCAATGGAAGAAGACAGCGGCCGTTCACAGGATTGTCCAGGTTTAGGCGAGCCTGACGCCGGATGGAGCGCCGCCGGCTGTTCCGCCGCGGCAGGATTTCCCGAGTCTTGTGGACCCATGTGCCGATTTCCAGCTCCCCATTTCTTTATAAGAGCCATTCTTCCTGTGCGGGATGATATCTATGCGCCGAAACCGACGCCGGGATGGCGGGATGTGGACTGCGCGACGCAGACGGCGGTTTTGTGGCATGATAGAGAGGAGGAGTGATGCATCATGCGGTATATTGTGCGTTTTTCGGCATTTGCGCTCGCTTTGCTGCTCGCGGGCTGCGGAACTGTGCAAACGGTGGGCAATTCCTCCGGCAAAGCGGCGCGACAGACGGCCAACGGCTCAGCGCGCGGCGCAGGGACGGGCTTGACGTCTTTGACGCAGCCGCCAGTCGAGGTCATGTCGTTTCCCGGAGCGCTGTACTCTGCTTCTGCGTGGCCGTTTCAGGGGAGTACGCCGCAAAACACCGGAACGCCGGCCTCCGGGATCAATTTTACAGCCGGCGGCGTGACGATCGCGGGTGTCCACTGGACATGGCCGTCGTCGGACAGGACGGCGAGCCATTACCTGATTGTGCCGACGGTGATCCACAACAGGCCCTATCTCGTGTGGGGCCATCTGGCGGCGCAAAAAGTTGTCGGCAAGCCGATGAACGGGAAAGCGTACGCGCCTTCCCAGATGATGCCGGAAGGACCTTCGCAGCTTTATCTGACGCCCTGGAATCGGCGGGGAGGGCCGCTGGAGAAGAATGCAACTGTGCTGACGAGCGATATTCCTCCTGTCTGGAGCCGGTCGGGGCAATATGTCTTTCCTGCGGACAGCCGCGTACAGACCCCGGCGGCCCTCGCCGGAAGCGCATGGACAGGATGGTTTCACTGGGGCCGTGTGGCCCGGCCGTTCGCCGCGGCAAAATCGCAAAGCGGCGTCAAGGCGAGTCCGACCGTCGCCGTTTTGCAGAGCCTGTCTTCCGCGTACAACGGAGTGGTGATGGTTGTCGGGACGCACGTGCTGGGGGCCAATCAGGGGCAGGCGAGCAACGTCTATTATCTGGACCTGGCCCGCCACCGGATCGTCGGACTGGCCAGCCTGACGGGCGGCGGCGGACTGTTCTCCAACGTGCGCGTCGTATCCGGCATGGTTTTGACGGTCTCCGCCACGGATAACACGCCAAAGGGAAACACGCTGTCCGCGCAGTTTGCGTACAACGAATACACGGGAACAAGGCAGGCGCTCCCCCGGTCGGTTCAGTCCAATATGATCAGCATGCTGACCAGTTGGACGTTTCGCGGGGACCGGATATACAATTCCGCAGGGAAATTGGTCGCGCGCGTGCCCGTCCCCGTGCAGGCGCTGTACGAACCGTCGGCGGCAGCATTCGGCGTGCGCGTTCGGACGACCGCGCATCATTCGCGGTAGATAGAGGTAGATAGAGCGATAGATAGATAGGGGTAGATGAAGGAAAACTGATCCAAAGATCGTATACTATGTCGTGGGGTCGATTCTTTCGGACAACCGTTTGCTGGCGTGGGGTGGGAATATCGGGGTCGGACGGAAAGGAAGGCGGTACGGTTGGTCAAGAGTCACTTCGTGGCCGGAGCATGGAGGGAAAAGCCGCTCGACGCGGCGGTTGTCACGATTCGCAATCCGTATGACGGCGCGGAAATCTTCCAATACAGCGAGCCGACGGCGGCGGAAGTGGCGGAGGCGGTCGGAGACGCGCACCGTGCGGTGACGCGGCGGGTGCTGGACCCGCGGCAGCGGGCGGACATCCTTTTGCGTACTTCGGAACTGCTCGCACAGCGCGCCGAGGCGATGGCGGAAACGATCGTCGCCGAGACGGGCAAGCCGATTCGCGACGCGCGCGCGGAGGTGGCGCGGGCGGCGCGCAATTTTCGGGTGGCGTCCGAGGAGGCCGGACGACTGCGCGGCTATACGGAACCACAGGATCCCGCCGGCGACGACGGCGTCCTGAGTCTGACGATCCGCGAACCCGTGGGGGTCGTGTGCGCGATCACGCCGTTCAATTTTCCGCTTAACGTGGTGGCGTTAAAAATTGCGCCGGCGCTCGCGGCGGGCAACGCGGTCGTCCTGAAACCGGCGGATTTCACACCGCTGACGGCGGTCCGGCTGCTTGAGATCATCATGGAGGCGGGCCTGCCCGCGGGATACCTGAACGTCGTGCTGGGCGGCGGGCGCGTCGGACAGGCGTTGGTGGAGGATTCGCGGATCGCCCTTTACACGTTCACGGGCAGCGTCGCCGTGGGCAGGCGGATCAAGGAGCAGACGGGACTTCGTCCGGTCATTCTGGA
>JAJZZT010000516.1 GCA_021797415.1 Bacillota bacterium | reverse complement strand
GTCATCGCCCGTCGTGGAGTCAGGAAAGTCTTGTCGGGAGAACCGCTTGCGAAACCAAAGAAATCCATTCGTATGCGAAAGACGGTAGGGCCGGAACGGTCCGAACCTGTGCAACCTGCGCAACCTGCGCAAAAGCCTGAGGAGACCAAAATAAGACGCGATGCAGATGATCTCTGTGTTGCGCACAAGTCGATGAGCCAGGAAACTCCGATGGCGACGTTGGAAACCCCCGCCTAGGCGCGAAGCGCCAGGCGGAGGGAAGTTCATGATGATGTTTGTCTGGACCTCCCGTTTTGAGCGACAAGGGAAATCCGAAATTCTCGATCTGCTCCGCCAGTACCAAAATAAACTGGTGGTTTTGCCGGACAACATGGATGTGGCCCGTTATCTGGTGAATGGGGAGGATAGAATCGGTAGGAGAGCGACAGAGGAGTTAGTGATTAAGGGCAGGAGACCGGACAAGTGATCGATGCTGGAGGGATATATGTGAATCAAAATTCGAACCTTCAGATGGCGCGCAGAATGATGATTGTAGGATTGATCTTGATGATTCTTGGATTACTGGGTAATATCGCCTCATTTGTCGTGCGTCTCATTCAAAATCACCGATGGCCAATTGGTCCCACCGTTGCGTTTGTGATCCTTGCAGGAATGACCGCGCTATCCCTCCGTCAGGTCAGGAAGTTCTGGAGTCGCCAGTAGAAGTTATCATCACTCGGGCCTTGCATGAGTCGGCTTGCTTCTTTGCCACATCAACACCCGGTACAATTCGCCAATAATCCAAAGGGACCAATGGGGAACGAATCGCTTCTCTCGTGCAACTTGCACCAACCGCCGGCGCGTGGACGGAGGAACCAAACTTTCGCAAGAACTCTTTTCGGTCGTCAATGCGCGCTTGTCCGATCGAGTTTTATGTCGGCGGATACAGGACCGGATGTTGTGCCCAATATCAAGGATGACGGCACCACAAAAGACTGTCCGGCCAGGTCTTCCCCGCGAATCGCCCGCATCAGAAGGTTAAAAGACATCCTCGCCAACTCAGCCTCATTCTGCTTAACATGCGTAAACTGTCGAGATTTTTGCGGAGGATCGAAACAAACAATCGACAAGTCGCCGGGTACTTTGCGTCCTTCGGATTCCGCAATCTCAAGAAGGGTTTCAGCGAAATTGGACTGACTCGCGATGATGGCTGTAACCTCTGGATGGGAGTGAAGGAACCCTTGCAGGGTTTCGCGAACTTGTCTCCTCGCCTCGTCAAGTGTTTCAAAGGTGTTCTCGGCGGGTAAGCGGGTGCACCAATCCAATTCGAATGGGGTGCTCCCATCGGCCACTGCCCGCAGGTACCCGTTGAAACGGTCGGTGATTGAAGACGTCCCATCTGGTGGCCACGAAGCGAATCCAATCTTTCTGTGCCCCAAATCCATGAGGTGTTTCGTGAGTGCGTAGGCTGCTTCGTTGTTGTCCGAAGTTACCGCCGGAATGGGTAATTGTGATAGGGACTTGTCAACGAAAACCATGGGAACTTTCTCTAGATGGAGTCGCATGATCATCGGATTGTAAAACTCATTGTTTACTGGATATATAACGAGGCCGTCAACTCCGAGTTGGCGCAGACGTTCGAGGGCCATTTCTTCGGTGGACTGTCCTGAACGAGAACGCATAAATATCAAAAATGCTTCATGTTCAAACGCAAGGTCTTCCATTGCCTTGAGCAAATCCAGCCCATAACTTGAGTCAAACTCATCAATGACGAACCCGATTATCATGCGTTGATCGGGCTTGGCAGCCGTGGGCGGTCTGGAGGATGGAACTTCAGCGACGAATGAGCCCTTTCCTTGTTGGCGGACAATCAGTCCTTCGTTGACGAGCATTTGCAGTGCTCGACTTATGGTGATTTTGCTGACGCCAAATCGTTTCGCCATATGTTTCTCGCTTGGCAACCTATCTAAGGGCTCAAGCTTGTGCGAAACGATGTCACCTCGCAGTTGAGAATAGACCATCTCATAAAAGTGCATTTTTGGCTTGTCTGTATTCGACGTCATTTTCATAGGTCACCATCCGTTTCCACGTGCGACTTCTGCGGCACAACCACCACATTAACATGATAACATAGTAAGGTGTTTTTTAGATTGATAAACACAAAAAATGACGTATTACAACGGAATTTATCGTTTGAGGGAAATTGCAGATTAGCTATTGACTCCAAGTAACCAATGTGTATATAGTAACCATGTAATTTAATGTGTTGATCCACTGCTGTTTCTGAATCTGGATGTGAAAGAGAACAAGAACACATCGCGGTTGGGTGGAGATCATTCTCACATAGATGATATCGCTTTCATTTGCTCGGGTGCCCTCGGGCGGCAACCCCAGCCTTTTGCCGGACTGCGAATTCCTGTTTGTTCATGGCTCGAAAGTGATTGTTTTGATGATGATAGACGGGGGTGAATCCATGAAACGACGAGAAACATCCTGCTCTAGAATCTCACCGCGCTTCAAGAGAATCATGGCCGGAACTGTGACGATCGGCTTAACCATAGGAACTACCGCTTTCGGAGTGCAGGCGGCTGCGGCCTCGACAAACACCAACCAGCACAAACCCCAGTGGTTGGTGCAGATTCTCTTTGATAAGGGCAGTCTGCCGTGGACGCTTTCCACCTTTCGGAAATTTGCCGGCGAGGGCATCACCGGAGTCGAGATCAATATGGACT
The DNA here is from genome assembly GCA_021797415.1 of Bacillota bacterium. The sequence goes on along the minus strand of JAJZZT010000516.1, from coordinate 6,152 downwards.
GGGCGGCGGTGGAACCCAGCCCCGGCCAGTTCAACTGGACCACGCTTCAGACATACCTGCAGTACTGTCACGAGACCCATCTCAAGTTGATCCCAATATTTTGGGAGTATGGCTATCCCGGCAATCCGCCAACCTGGCTTCCGGGCGGAAACGAAATAACCAGTACCGGGGCCGCCGCCCAAGAGCCCGCATTTTGGAGCAAGCGCGCTTTTGGCGCCTATGCGGCCTACATGGCGCGGACGTTGACGGTGATGGGCAAGTCGCCTGCGTTTGGCGGCGCGTATATCGACTACGGGTGGCTTGACGCCGGGTATGGTCCCACGGCGAACGGTGTTGCAGGATATGCGCCGCAGGATATCGCAAGATTTCGTGAGTGGCTGGCCCAACGTTACGGCTCGATTGCCGCATTCAATAAGGCCGTTGGAACGGACTATGCGAGTTTTGCGGCGGTTCCCGCATTCCTGCCGGGACAGAGTCACTTCTCCATTTACCAGCAGTTCCGGACCTGGAGCTATGCGACGTTGCTCGGCCGCGTGCTTGATCTGGCGCGCAAGGCCACCCCGGCGCCTCTGTACATCTACTACGGCGGCGGTATGAACAGCGTCGGTCAACTGGGCAATCTACCGGATGACGTTTTTGAGCTGGCTCAGAAATATCATGCCGTGGTGACTATGGATACCGCCATTCACACCGCTTTTGACGCATTGTTTGGCTACCTGTCGCAGGCCTACAAAGTGCCTGTCCTCAACGAGTGGACGCCTGTTCCGGGATCGCCCGGGCAGTTGGCCCAGTGGCTCGGTCAATATCCCCTGGAAGGAAGCTATCGTGACGGGGAGGATTATTATCTCTATCAGGGTACAGGATATCAATCGCCGTACTTCGCGGACACCTATCCGAACTATGTGGCATGGCATTCTGTTCTGGGGCGGATCCAGGGCTCGTTGCCCCCTTACAAGGTGGGTATCATGCTGGGGTACGACCAAGTTCTGCATAATGCCCTCGGTTCCGGGATCGCTGGGGGTGTGTCGTCCCTGAGCGACTATCTCCGGGCAACCCGTCCGGCCGCCAATGTCTTCTCGGATCTTTCGGTGCTGGACGGCGCGGTATCCCTGAGCCGGTTTCACACCATTATCGACTGGAACAGCGATCTTCAGGCGCCGAATCTCAATCCCCGGTTGCTGGCCGATCTGAAAGCGTTTCAGGCAAAAGGCGGCACCATCATTCCCGGCCCCATCTCTGCCAATGCCAATGCTTTCGCGCTCCTGAACCAACCGGACGGGCAATATACCGTACAGACGGTTCTCGGACAGAAGGCGGTCGTTTCGCAACTGGGAGTGAGTGGGAACGTTCCCTATGCGCAGTATCTCTATTTCAAGGTCCCGTCCACTCTCGTAGCGGCCGGCCAACCGGATGTACGGATCCAGGTCACGTATGCCAACAACCAGACGAACGGTCTGTTCCTCCAGTACGACAGTTCGAATGCGTCGGCCCCGGTCAACGGCGCCTACACGACTGCTTATCCGGCAGGAACCAACGCCCCTGTCGCGGTCGCCAACACGGGTCAGTATAAAACGGCAACTTTTGATCTCACCAACGCGGCATTTGCTGGTGCGGAAAATGGCGGGGCGGATTTTCGCATTGCCGTCGATAAGCTCGGATTGGCGGTGTCGTCCGTCACGGTTGCGGCCGGAGGGAAGAGCGTTTCGTTTACCCCGGGCGAGCTTGGCATGCCACAGGCGCCGCCGGCACTGGTCGTGACGCCGAGCGCGCCCCAGGTCGAAACGTTCTTGAGCGCCGGTCAGGGGAAAGTTTGGCTGGTCGCCGCCAACACGGGCACGACAGCATTCTCGGGCACGGTGAGGATTCCCTCCTCCGTTCTGAACCCACTCCTGTCAAACCACGGAGATGGCCCCGTCAGGACGCAGAGCCTTATGGGATCCTGGCAGCCGGCCGGGACAAATTCCTGGAAAATCACGCTCGCCGGCGGAAATCTGGCCGTGCTGGCCATTCAACCAGGCTAGAACACCGTCTTTGCTTTCAGCGGGACTGCAGATTTGGCCTCGCTACCCGGTGGCTGCATGCGGAAAGGAGGGGGATCGCAAGGCGCCGCCAGGATTCTGTCCCATGGCGGGTTTCACAGAGTGACCATCTCAAGGGGAGGATGAAAAATATGCATCTGAAGCGCATGCATTTCGCAAAGCCATTGGCGGTGCTTGCCAGCGCAGGACTGCTTTTGGCGGGAGTCGGCGGGGGCAGTGCTTTAGCCGCCGGCGGCGCCGTGGCGTCGGGTACGCTAACCACCTATGCGCCAACCGGCTATAACGCAGTGGCCGATTGGAATCCGTTTTCACCCAACTCCACCGTCATGAGCGCGGTCGGGGTCATCGCCTTTTCGCCGTTGGCCATAATCTCTTTCACGAGTCGGGATCTTGGCAATTACTACTACGGGCAGTTGGCGAGTTCCTGGGGGTACACCGACAACTATCACCAGTTTGTGGTTCACCTGCGGCCCAATCTCAAGTGGAATAACGGAACGGCGCTGACCAGCCACGACGTGCTGGTGTCCTGGGAGCTTTATGCGTTGCAGGGTGTCTGGGCGGGTGATGGCATTACCAGTGTCACCACGCCCAATGCAAGCACGGTTGTTTTTAACATCAGTCCAACCTCGTTGTACTCGGCCGCGCTTGAGCAGAATCTCCTGACTCAGGTGATTGCTCCTGCTTCGCTGTATCAAAAGTTCTTGCCGAGTCCGCAGCAGTTTCAGGAGATTATTCAAAATCTCGCGAATCCTTTGCCTTCCAATGCCAGCAAGGCAGCCAAGGCGCAGGCCAGCAAGATCAGTACGCTGGACACCAAGTATGTGAAGGCTCTGGAAGCGTACAATCCAGGCCAGAAAGGGCTCCTTACTGCCGGCCCCTACAATGTGGACGGATTTTCTCCGAGCGAGGTCGATTTGAAGAAAAACCCGTACAACTGGGCTGCGGCCAATGTGCACGTGCAAAACGTGGTGATGCGCAATCAGGTGAGTACAGCGGCCACCCAAAACGCCTTGGTGTCCGGCGCATTTGATGTGGCGGCCTACCAACCGACCACCCCCATCTATAACGCGATCATGAGTCGCAATCGGCCGTACATGCACTACAGCAAGCCGCAAGGCTTTCTCACGCTGCAGGGAACCTTCTTTTCCAGCAGGGCCTATCCCTTCAACTTGATTCAGGTGCGGCAGGCGTTCGAATATCTCTTGAACCGCAAGACCATCAACACCATCGCCGATCCCGTGGCCGGTACACCGGTGGCCATTCCTGCCGGTGTCCCCGCCAGCGTGCTGCAGGCCTATCTCACGCCGGCCCAGATCAAGACCCTGAATCCATACAATTACAGTCCGACCAAGGCCGCTCAGTTGTTGCGCTCCGCCCATTTTACGCAGAAGGGCGGGAAGTGGTACTTGCCAAACGGCAAACCTTTTACGGTGACGGTGCATAGCGTGGCCACGCTGGCCAGTTGGGATCTTCAGGCCAGTGCGGTGGCGAGCGAGTTGACGCAGTTCGGGATCCCGTCCAAGGTTCAGTTGTGGCCAGTAAACACATTTGCCACTGCAATGTTTGCCGGGAATTACACGGTATATGAAGGGTACAACTTCTTCTGGCCCTATCAATTGTGGGGTTCATTCGCGTCTGTATTTCAAGGCTTCGGCAGCGACGTCTCCTACACCTCGACCGGCAAGCCCGTCATCACTCCCGGACACTTTGGCATGGACTTTCCCCAGAAGACGTATGTGCCCGGTGTCGGCACCATCAATCCGGTCCAGCTCTCGTGGGAGTTTGCCCATACTCCAAGTGCCACGAAACAAAAGCAGATCGCGTATGACCTGATCAAGTTCATGAACTACAATGCCTGGCCCGGATCGCTATTTGCCCAGGATCAATCGGTCTTTTACTCAACCAAGCGGTTTACCGACTGGCCCACCAACCGTTCGTTCTGGACGCTGGGCGGCGCCGGGAGCGGTAACATCCTGATTGCCGTCGCCGAAGAACAGGGTTACATCCGTCCGGTTCAGGGCTAAACGGATGTGGATCTGCCGGGAGCCTGTGTGAAGGCCACCGGCAGATCCACAGGTTGGGGAGGAAAGAGAGCATGGAGAAAGTGAAGTTGGGGATCGTCGGTGCAGGCGGCATCGCAACCATGCACGCGAAGAATCTGCTGCATATGCCGCAAGCGCGGGTAACGGCCGTCTGCGACATTGACCAGGCAAAGGCGGAGAAACTGTCGGCGGGTTTCGGGGCCACTGCTTATCGCGACAGTGCACAAATGCTGGATAGAGAAAACTTTGATGGTTTACTGTTTTTCACCCCACCCTCAGGCCGGGTGGAGAACCTCATGGGAGCGATCGAACGGAAAATCCCCGTGTTCGTTGAGAAACCCGCGGCGGAATCGGTGGGAATCGCCGAGCGGATTGCGGACATGATCGACGAGCACCAGGTGATCAACGCCATCGGGTACATGTGGCGCAGCAGCAGTTGCCTGACAAAGTTGAAGGAACTGCTTGCAGGCAGAATAGTTGGAGTGGTGCACGGGAATGCAATCAGCAGGGCGGGTTATGGTTCGCCTTATTATGACAAGGCGGCAACGGGCGGACAGATCAAAGAACAGACCACGCATATCCTGAACATGGCTCAGGCCATTGTGGGGGAAGGACTTACCGTGAGCGCGGTCGGCACCATGGGCAGACTGATGCAGGCAGAGTGGCTGAAAACCGAGGACGTCAGCAGCCTGTCGGTCAAATACAGGAACGGAGCCGTCGGCAGCTTTACAAACTGCTTTCTCTATGAGGGCGACAGCATCTTCAGTGTCACGGCTTACGGCCAGGATTTTGTCCTGACGTTCGATCTGGGCAACAATCGTCTCGCCGGAAGCGTCGGGGAGGCGAAGATTGATTATCAGGATCCTGAAAACCCCTATGAGGCGGAATTGAAAAACTTTATCACATCCATCATCACTTCGGACCAGAGCCACAACGCATGCCCCTACAGGGAGGGTATCCACGCGTTGAAATTGACGTTGGCCGCCGAACGCGCCTTGGAGTCCGGAAAGGCGGAATTCGTATGAACCAGCGCCAACCGTCCGTTCCCCAAGGCTTGGCCATGTTCGTCGCGGGACGCTCGCCGGGCGAATTGCTGAGAGGACTGGAAGCCGCCCATGATCATGGCTTTCATGAAGTCCAGTTGAACCTTCTGTGGTATCCCGTCGCCCGGCGGGAGTTGCAAGAAGTGAAGGCCAAGCTGCAACGGCATGAAATGATCGCCCGCGTAGCCGGGGTGTACAACGATCTGACGCGGTTTGACAGCTATCACTTTTTTCAAATGTCAGGAAGGGAACTGAAGCAGCAAATCGAGTTGCTTCCCGAGATTGGCGTGGAGTCCATTGCGGTCTGGAGCGGGTCTTTTCAGGACGATCTGCTGGCGGCCGACGGACGGAACCGTACGGCGGAGGCGCGCCGTACCCTGCAAAACAACGTGGAATCTGTGCTGGCATTGTTAGAAGAGCACGGGATAAAGCTGCTCATCGAACCGTGGATCACGCATGTGCTGGGAAGTGAGAATGAGGTCGCGGAATTCTGCTCCACATATCGCGGGCGTGTCGGCAGCATCGTCGACATCCCCAATTTTATTGCCGTGAGCGATTGGAAGAGGCGGCATGAACGTATTCCCGCCATTGTAGAGTCCCTGACTCCGTCCGCTGGGGCCGTACACCTAAAGGACATGAGCGTTCGTGAAAATGGCGAGTTCGAACTGCCCTGCGCCGGGAGCGGACAATTGGATTATGATCTCATGCTGAGCAGCCTGAAACCATTGTGGGGAAAGATGCCGTTTGTGATTGAACACATGACGATGGAGCAAGTGCCGCAGGTGTTGAATTTCTTGTTGCCAAAGCTGCGGCAGAACCATTATCACCTTGAGTGAGCATGCCCGTACTCACTTTGCGAGTGACAGGCAGAGAGGTCACGAGACGACCGTGTCCGACTCTGCCGGTCTCGGGGGTGGGACGAAGGTCATGTCCTGTCAAGTGGTGTAATTTGCTCGTGAGATTGTACTATCCCCTATGTGTCGCTATGGGTCAACCGGTCGGGATGGCCGTCCGGCTACAAATTCATG
>JAJZZT010000435.1 GCA_021797415.1 Bacillota bacterium | reverse complement strand
AATTGCTCACCCCAACCCATTTCGCCGCCCCGACGCCATTCCAGGATGTGAACGCGCCAACCAGAGCTCGCACGGCGGGGTAATAACTCAGCACACCGATAAAGAGCAGGCAGGGCAACAAAAATAAATAGGCCGTCCATTCCTTTTTTTCGGTACGGACATCTTTACGGATATCTTTTCGCACTGCTTTCTGAACATGGCCTCCCACAGGCATTCCCATCGCCATCTGCTTCCACCTCCACGCCTTCTCCCCCTGCGTTTCCTGCCGTTCATTTGTCCGGGACAGAACGGGGCATCCCTGACCTGTCCCATTTTGCCGCCGTCCCGCCGCAACAGCAGGACGGCGGCAAACGGCTAAAATTTCCAGTGATATTGTGCTACCCAATGCTTGTAAGTCAATGCCTCAGCCGCTTCGAACTTGGTTTTCGCCTGCTGGAAGGTCATCTGATTATCCAGATATTCAAGAAAGATATCCCAGATCACCTTGCCGGAATTTGTTCCCCACAAACCCCAGGGGGTTGAATTGACCGGGCGGTACATCATGCCCTTCATGGACGGTGTCGGCTGTGTTCCTTTGAAGATCGGAACCGCCATCTGTCCCTCATTCACGATGTACTGATCGTGCTGGGGTGTCCCGATGAACTGGAGCCAGGCCAATGCGGCCTTGAACTTGGCCGGCGTCATCGTGTGATCCGCCAACGGCGAAGAGATGCCGAACTCAAAGCCGTCCGCGGGTCCGCCGGCCGCGCCGTACGTATTCAGGGTGCTCGCGTATGGACTTGTGCCTTTGAGGCTCGGCACCAGGAACGTCCCCACCGGAAATTTGACCTGCAGCGGAAACTGGTTCCACGTTCCGTTGAACACCATGGCCGACTTGCCTGCCTCAAACAGCGTGGAACCGGTGATGACATTGGGCGGTTCAGAGTTTGGATTGATCGCAGTCTGCGCAGGATTCCAGTAGTTGTACAGCTCTTTTAACACCGGCAGCCAGGCCAGCATGGCCGGATTCTTTGCTTCATTCTCGTAGCCCATGCGATAGAGGTCGGCGGCCACCTCGTTGCCGTTGTTGTGGAATGCGACGGATAGCTTGGACGCCAATGCGGCCACCTTCGGACCCAGGAAATTGCTCCCCATGACGGCATCCCACCACACCAATTGCGGCACGTCCGCCCCGGGCATGATGCCGTGGGCCTTGAGCTGGCGCGCGTCGCTGATCAGTTGCTGCCAGGTCTTCGGCGGACCAGCGATACCGGCCTTTTTGAATAGATTTTTATTGTAGAAAAAGCCGACGTTCATGGCGTCGCCATCCAGTACGTAAATGGCTCCGTTGGGGCGTGTGATCGTGTTCAGGAGCCAACCCGGCATGATGTCTTTCCACGCCTTATTGCCTGAAATGAACGGGTCCGGTTTGTTGAAATACGGAACGAGATTATACGCGGCGTCGGCGGGAATCTGACCGACCGAACCGATGGCGGAGTAAAACTGCCAGAAGACATCCGGCATCTGTCCGGCGGCGGCCTCGGTTGTCTGCCACTGCGTCGTTACGTTGTAGCCGAGCGACGGCCAGTAAAACTTGATCGTGATGTTCGGATAGAGTTTATGAAACTGCGCCGCCATCACATTCAGAGCCTGCAGATGTGGGGATCCCGGACCAAAATTGACCCCTTTGATGAGCGGTTCGTACACTTGCGCATACATCGTGATCGTTCCGTGATACGTCAATTTCGGCAGGTTCACCTTTGCTGCGGAACGGTGCGCCGGCTCCTTGCCCGCTTGCGCGTCGTGACTGCGCGCGATTGCAAACACTTCCGTATTCAACAAAGAGAGGATTGCAAGGCCTGAAATGGCTGCCGTCAGAGTCTTTCTCTGCTTAATTTTCAACGACAATTTTTTCCACCCCTTCAAATGACGTTCTACAAAATCTTCAGTCATGGCCAAATACAGCTTCCGCATTTACTGCCAACGCGCTCGCCTCTGTTGCCTGCGAAACTCGCCGCGTCTCCGTCCATCACCTCCCCTGCACTCTGTTCACCCTCGCTCCTCTGCAGACGAGACAACCGAGGACTGTTCCCCTTCCGGTTTACTCCCAATCCCGTGCGTGCGAGCGGTATTTGGGTAACCCACACTGTCGCCCGGACACAACTTTGCCGGAATCATGACCTGCCGCACCTCGGACTTGGATTCGATCAGATCGTGCAAAAGCCGCACCGCCTCCCGTCCTATTTGTTCCTCAGATTGATCGATCCAGGTCCACTGTTTGTCGCCAAAGTACGTAGTCCACCCCTTCATGCGGTCCGTTTCCCCGCTCCCTCCGTCAAAGCCGATGGCGGACAGATCCTCCGGAATCGTCAGACCCAGTCCCTCCGCAGCGCGGCGGACGCATTCCAGATCGTACGTTTCGACGCACAGTACAGCGGTCACTTCCCTGTCTTCCTGCAATCGCTCCGCAATCCACCCGATGTGTTCCTTCATCTTTTCACCCGCACCGTACGGCCGGACCCAGCGCACCGATCCGCCCAGAACCCCGTCCGTCTCCCGATACGCATCCAGAAAGCCAAGAAACCGTTCGTTCACACTTTGCGTATAGTCTGGATATTTTGAACCTACAGAGAGAAACGCAATTTTTTTATGACCCAATTCAAACAGATACCGGACGGCTTCACGTGCGCCGGAACGGTGGTCGGCCGTCACGCGGGAGATGTTCAGACCCGGCAGCCAGCGATCGACGAGTACCATGGGAAACGACGACATGTGCAGTTGAAGCAGCATGTCGTTGTACTGTTCTCCTTCAGCGGGCCACAGCAACAGCCCGTCTACATTAAGTTGATGAAACCGGGCAATCAGTTCAGTTTCCCGTTGCGTGTTGCTACTTGTCAGTCCGATCACTGGGTTCATTCCGTGATCGGGAGCCTCAGCCAAAATGCCGTACAACAAATGGTTAAAAACCGGCCCTCGCATTGTGGGCAAAAGAACTCCCACCAGCCCTGTCTTGATCCGTTTTCCCGGTGCGAGCGGCTCCTCCAGCACAGTACTCGGTCCACTCTGTCGGGCGAATGTTCCTCTGCCGGGAATACGCGTGATCAAATTCTCCTTTGCGAGGACGACCAAAGCCATCTTCACAGTGGAAGCGCTTACCTCAAACCGCTTTTGCAACTCTTTTTCCATGATCATTGTGTCTGAATAGAAACCGTTTCTGATCTCTTCCCGCAAAACGTCGGCAATTTCGATATACAGTTGGCCGCGGCTTGCCATAAAAGACTCCTTTCGCATACATACCGCAGATCTCATTTGAATAATCTGCCTCTTCAGTGTAATAGATATCTACTTAATATGCAAGTGTATGATTAAGATGATTGATCAGATATATTGCGATAAATATCTGGATAGAGTCCGGTCCGTGCACGAGGGGGTGGCGGGACGTCTGGCGCTTGACCGCTTGCTGATCGTGCGTAGGGGCGGGACATCTCGGAGGGGCATGTATTGCCTCTATGATGGGATTGCGGAATTATTCTGACTATTATGGATCCATTTTTGACCTCTTGCCGCCCTGAGGGACGAGGATTCATATTATCCTTATCCCCCATCCATCCCGGCAATCCGCCGGAACGCCGCCGCCGGTGAACCATCTTCCAGCCGACGGCGGATCACCTCCGCACACTCCTCGGAGCTGGACGCCGCAGTGTCCACTTCAAGATCATAGATTCCAGGCTCATGCACGGCGCGCTGCCACAAACCGACCGGCTTCGGCACCGAACCGTCCTCGGCGTAACCGGCGTGCCAGGTGGCGATCCGCCGCTCCATCACGACGTCAATCGGGCAACGCACGCCCACAAACAATACCGGAAGTTCCTGCAGCAACCGGGCACAGTCGGGAAGAATGCCGCGAGAAACAGAATAGACGTCATGGTGCGCAACATCCACCACGACATTGAGTCCCATGCGACTGTGCACAGCAATCGCCTCATACATGGCTTTATACAGGATCACGATGAGCGGCTCCAGATCGGGACGCTCCCCGCCGGGCCGCAATCCGATCCCCGGTTGGTATCGTTCCGGGGTCATCGACATAAACCGATCGACCCCCAGGTTCATCCAGACGCCGTCAAACGTATTCTGGATCACGGCGGCGATGCTGGATTTGCCGGAACGCGGAACACCGTTCAAAATCACGATCTGACCGGGCGCAGTCATTGATCATACCCCTCCCGACTTCGATCTCCTTGGCCCCCGATCGCCATGGTCCCCCATGGCACTTGCGGCAAGATGTTGTCAATCGACAGTCTGCACCTTCCTGCTGTAACCTTCCCGCGCGGAAAATCGTCTGTTAGAGGTTGTTCAAAAAGGGGGCAGAACTCCCCGGCGCATTGCCGCGTCATCGCCAGAAATGCTCCCTCACGTACCAAAAACGTACGCTCAGGGACATGGGATAAACCTAATTCCGGCAGGCGTGTTACAGTACATTTCGTGTCCGATTAGAGCCTCGGACACGAAATGTGGAACCATTGCGCCTGCAAAGAGGACCTTATCCCATGTCCCCTAGGTCCGCATTTCTGGCTGCTTCCAAGGGGACATGGGATAAGGTCCACTACATACTCGGTTTATCCCATGTCCCCTTGCACTGCGCGGGTCAACCCTGCCCTCTTTTTGAACAGGCTCTGTTATTTATCGAATTGATCCGACCGGCGAAGATATTCTGCTGCGAACCAATCGAAAGCTGCTCTTTCACCACTCTATCACTTCAGGATAATCCCATTTCAGACCGATATCTTCCGTCGAACACTTGAACGCTAACGCCATTTCTTTCACTTCTCGCTCGATTTCCCGATACTCCTTACCCTTTTCCACCATCCGTTTGACGATTACCGACAACGCTTTCGACCGTTCATCTCTATCCCCGATATTCAAGTATCGGATGTTGATCATATCCAGATACTGAGTCACATATCCGTCAGTCCAAGTGTAGTCCTTGTTCAGGAGATTCAGCATTCGTTTGAAGGAAGCCTCTGTCACTGCTTCCTTCATACAACTGACCATCAAGGACTGAAACAGTCGGACATTTGCAATCGCAGCATCCCAAAGATTTTTCTTGTCGATCAACGGGAAAGCGGCTGTTTTCGCCTGTTTTTTGCTGTAAAGCCGGACAAAATCATTGATCGCCATGGTGACAAACAGAATCTCCGGGTAATAGACGTTCACTTTGTAATACAGGTTTTTCTCTGGAGTGATCATCCCCAGGAGCTTCATCCTGTCTGTATCCATCCCGTTGCGAATAAACTCGAACTCCCGATCCCCTTGGAACGCATGTCGAATATCGTACATAGCGCCAAGGACGCGCAGGCGAGGACCTTCATAATCCCCGTACTCCCCCTCATCCCCGACAATCGTGAGCAGGGACATATAGAGACTGTCGAGGTCAGGATAATCCCCGGATATTACAATTCCACACAAGTTGGGAGTATTTAAGTAAGTATAGCTCAGAATTCGGGGATACGGTTGGAACAGTCACACCGATCAGTCCAACAGGAATTTCATCGCGGCACATTGGTGGTGCATTGCTTTCCATACCGGAGTTCATTACACTCAAATAAACCCAGTGCTACGGAGGAAAACAATGAGTCCGCATCATGCCAACTCATCCTACATCGTATATGTCGGAACCTATTCAGAGCCCGACGCGCCGGGATTGCACGCGTTTTATCTGAGTATCCATGCGGGCATGGTCCAACCGATTGATTCTCTGACCGGCGTTGAGAATTCCTCGTTTCTCGCCCTGCATCCTCACAAGGACGTTCTGTACACAGTAAGTGGGCGGGAAACAGGCGCAGAAGTCGTGGCTGTCGCTCTGCTTCCATCAAATCGTATGGAGATCCTGAATCGCCAGGCATGCACGGGATCCGCTCCTTGCCACCTGAGCCTGAACAGCGCCGGGACACATCTGATCACAGCCAACTATGCGGGCGGCAGCATCAGTCTCTTCCCCGTGCTGCCAAATGGCCATATCGGACCGGAAACTCAGTGCATGGCCCACCAAGGAAAGAGCGTTCATCCGGTTCGCCAGACCGAGCCGCACCCGCATGCCGCCGTCTTCGATCCAACCGGCCGTCACGTACTCGTCCCTGATCTGGGAACGGACCGTGTGGCCGTCTATGAGATCGGCGGCGACCCATCGCGGCTCTCGCTCCAGCGCGAACTCAGAATGCCGGACGGCACAGGGCCACGGCACATCACCTTTTCTCCCGATGGTTCGCATCTGTACGTGATCAACGAATTGAACTCCACCATCACCGCCTGCGCCTACGACCCGCGCGACGGGATCATCGAACCCGTGCAAACGGTGGCGGCCGCATACGGCGATGCGCCTGCAGACAATTTTCCGGCAGGCATCGCAATCTCCGCAAATGGTGACTTTCTCTACGCATCCAACCGCGGTCAGGACAGCATCGCCGTGTTTGCCGTCGATCGCGAAACGGGACAGTTGCGGTATAAAGAGCATGTCGCGACCACAGGCAGGACTCCAAGACACTTTGCGATCACTTTCGACGGTCGCTATTTGCTCGCGGCCAATCAGGACTCGGACAACATCGCAACGTTTGGAATCGATCCAAAAACGGGCGGTCTCGGACCAACCCCGTACAAGGTCCATGTTGCGAAACCCGCCTGCGTGATCGTGCGACCGACTTCCGCACCAAGATAACACCCCTTGCGCACGAAACGCCAGGGCAGGGAAGTTGGCGCTATGCCATCCTGCCGGCGTAGACCCGCGAACGATCAGCTAGGGGACTTTATCACATGTCCCCTAGCCGGAGTCGGACTCTCCTCTTGATTGATTCTCAAGCTGAAAAGGAAGACGGTGTGCCGGCGTTTTGTGCCGGCTCACTGCGTCACATCGATCGTTTCCGTGATACTTGGCGCAGATGGATTGGTTATATCGGATATCGTGATCGTCGCGATTCCAGGCGCAACGGCCGTGATCACAGGCAACGGACTGGACGCGCTGCCCACCACGCTCATCGCGGATCCATTCGGGGCGGTCCAGGCCGCACTCGGTGCAATTCCCAGCACCGCGGGATTGGATGTCGTGACTTTCAACTCGTCGGTCCCTCCCACTGCGGATCCGAGATAATTGACAGGCGTCGCGTACAGATCCGCAACAAACGGATCAGCCTGACCGACATACTGAGTCAGACTCTGGCCCACCATCATTGAGACCGTCGGCCATGCAACAGAAATGGTCCCCGCCTGCGCACCTGACAGGATCAGTTGGGTGGCATACTGCGCAGGCGATTCGATCACCACCGTCTGCGTCGACGTATTGGCCTCGCCGGGAACGGCGGCGGTAAGTGCAAATGAACCGACGGCACCCTGCGGAACGGTGATCGTGACAAATGCCTGCCCTTGCGGATCCGTGACCGTGGTGAAGGGATTCGCGGTCGACCATGCGGCCGACCCGTCGATAACCGCCTGTGCGACATTCTTCCCGGTAAAATAGAAATTCACGGATTGACCGGCAGTCGACACAGGATTCCCGTTCACATCCTCGGCCTGCACCGCATAGGTCGCCGTTTGTCCCGCTTCCAGATTGACGACCGCACCGCCGGACGCCGAGGGAGTATCCAGCGGAAACATGGCGTAAACGGCAGAACCTGAACTGAACGTATCCTTGATGCTGGTGGAATGCCCCTCCGCGTCGGCCACCGTGATCGTCGGCGGCATCGTTCCCGCGCCAAGATTGACCACGGCGAACTGAGTCTGTCCCGTCGCCGGCGAAATCGCTGCCGCCAGTTCGCCAGGAGACAGGGGCGATCCTTCCGGTTGGCCGTTGACGACGGCGTAGTACGCCAATTGCGCGCCCGCGGCAGATGAGTTGTCTGAGACCGTCAGCATATCGGCTGCCGGCGGCATGACCGGATTTCCGCCTGCATCCTCCAGGACGACCGTGTATAGATTGAAAGGCGTGCCCTGCGCCAGTGCCGGCGCCTGGCCGGCACCGAGCGCACTCACGGTTTCACTTGCTGCATGCACCACAAGTGACGAAGCCTCTCCGGTGGAAACTGAGCGTATGGAGGTCTGTCCAGGCACCAATCCGGACGCACTGGCCTGGATGACCACTGTTCCGGGCATATTTGGGATCGACCATACTGGAATTTTCAGCGGCTGTCCTGGCGTGACGTATTCCTGCACAGTCGTGACGGGTGATCCGCCATTCTGGAATGATCCAGGGCCAGACAGCGTCAAGACGACCTGGACAGGCGACCCCGCAGTCAACGCCGCGCCCGACGCATCCGCCACGGTGACGGATACCGGATCTTGGTTCGCCTGATTGTCGCTCACGGCAGGAAGATCGGAGGTCAATTGCAATGATTGGGCAGTCGGCCAGGCGTAGTTGACCGTCGCCGCTCCATACGTCACATTGGTCAGCGGTTGACCCTGCGCCGATGTGAGATCCCCGAGAGCGACCGAGTCTGTCACGCCGCCCGTGGTGCCTGCCATAACCTCAAACTGCGCGACGCCGTTCGTGAACGAGACAGATGTGATGGCTGCATGAGTCGCTGGATCGATGTAACTTCCGTGTGTAAGTGGAGACAGGGTGGCGGTTCCATTGAATGTGGTGATGGCCTGACCATAACTGTTTGTCACCGTCGCCTTGACCTTGGCAGTCTGCTCACCGTCCGCCGTCAGAGAAATGGCCGCGGGAGACAACTGAACCGCGCTCACATGGTTATTGGGCCATGTGTACTGCACCATCACGGATCCGTAGTTGATTGATCCGAGCGGCAGTCCGCCTTTCGGTGCGAGGTCCTGCAACGACACCATGTCGCTCACACCGCCTGACGTGCCCGCCTGGACCGCAAAATGGGCGATGCCTCCGGAAAAAGCCACGGACGTGATC
>JAJZZT010000312.1 GCA_021797415.1 Bacillota bacterium | reverse complement strand
GCAGTACGTGGAATCCCAGGGGTTAAGCAAGCCCAGAACAAAGACAAGTACCAAAAGATAGCCCGCTTGACCCCCTCCTGGCGCTTCGCGCCCAGGAAAGGGAATGCGCGGGCAGTTCGTTCAAAGGCATTCAAAGTGCCAGAAATACGCTCAATTAAGTCGGTATCCTCTCTTTGTCCATCAGAACACGAGATTAATCCAACTGTTCGTATCGGCATTTCTAGTTTATTCAACGAAATCATCTCCCAAACGCACTTCTTATGGGACTTAACTCTCTCTATAATCTCTCGTTTGTTCCGTATGGTTTGCCGTTTAACTGCTGCCACTTTTCACGGAGTAACCTATACTCTCTTTCGATCAGCTCTGAATCATACTTGGAATTGAAACGTGGATAGGAACGGACAAGTTCAAAACCTGCACTCTCCATGGATAAACAGGAGTTTGCGTTTAGTTCCCATGCTGACGCACGTATCTCTTCTACGCCGAGGTCTGTAAATGCGTATTGATAAACGAGTGACCTTGCCTCTTTTGTGTATCCTTTTCTCCAAAAAGGTTTTGCGATGCGTTGTGCATCAAATGTGACTAGGCGGTGTTCGTCCGACATAAATGGAATGCCAATCCAGTATATTCCGACCATTGTATCTGTTTTGTACTCCTTGATACACCAAGCAAAAATCTCAGAACGATTGGCATAGGTTGCTAAAACCACATCCCTAACTTCATCTACGTCAATCGGGATGTTATTGCCTGTCCACAAATGCATTTCATGCTCCTGCATCGCCTCAAACCATTCTGGAGAATCTCGTTCAACGTCAATTGGGCGAAGTGTCACAAGTTGTCCTTCAAGACTCTTCATTGGCGTACCCATAGGTTCCCTCCACATGGAGCTCTTACGTAGCTGCCCTTATGCGATGCAAGGCAAATCAGTCTCGTGTCAGCATCATAACTTCTCTTCGCTGAAAACCGAATTTTTCATACAGTTCATGGGCATCTCTAGTCGACAATCCTAATCGCCCTAATTTGCTGATAATTGGATGATCGACTACACATTCCATCATCCATGTTCCAAGCCCTTCTCCACGAAACTCAGAACTTATGATGCTGCCCGTTTACGCAAGATCGCGAACTCGAACTCTGTGTATAATGATACACCAGTATCGGCGTGGCAGCTACGTACAGCATCTTTGCACCCGTTTAGCTGATAATTGTTGAGGTGAGGGAAAGAATTCCCGTCAAACGACAATCTCATTATGGGGAATTCCTCGCCACCCCCAATGATTGGGTGCTAGCGCATGCTCGCCCCGTCAGCAAGCTTCGATCCAGGGCACGAAGACTTGGCGATCCACTTTTACCTGGAGACATATTCCGTACGATCACGCCAAGGCGCTGCCATCCTCAGTCGTAAATGACCCAGGTCGGTAACCTCTACCGCCACCCTAGCGTTATACTGATACGTGAGGATCTCGCCATCGAGACCAGCCGAGTATTTACGGAGGTAAGATTCTTGAAACCGCGACCTACCACACTAAGGCTCGTAGCGCTCAGTAGCGCTCTGTTCGGCGGAATGCTGTTCGGGGCAATATCCCAAGCAAAGTCTGCGCCTCACGAGTCGTTCCGACAACTGACCATGATAACCCCTCAGACGGGATGGGCCATCCGCAATGGGGTAATCGTTCGCACCATCGACGGCGGACACGATTAGTCTACGATGCCCGGCGCTCCCACTCCAGCCATCGTAGATTTTGTATCGAGCGCGATCGCGGTCGTGGGCGTGCAACCACCGTCGGATATAGGTGCTCATGACGCTACCGTGTGGGAAACGGTGGATGGCGGCCAGCGTTGGGTGCACTATGCCTTGCCAGATTCTCGAGGCGGCGTCAGTGGCCTGCAATTTCTCACAGCCACCCAAGGATGGGCCACCACTAATATGGAAGGAGCGTCGGCCCAAGAGGACCTCGTGCTGTTGCACACCACGACGGGGGGAAGGACCTGGACCCGATCTCCGGCGAGCGCGGGAGTACTCGAATCCCCTTCATCGAAACGGCCCAGCAAAGCGATTCCGTATGATGGACTCAAGAACGCCCCGGTATTCGCGACTCCTTCTATCGGATGGATTTCTGGCAGCACCTACTCCAATCGCCCAGTGTGGCTCGGCACAGTGGATGGCGGGAACACTTGGAGGCCATCGCCTCTACCGAAGCGGTTCGCCGGAATCCCCATCCCCATCACGTGAACCCAGCCTCCGATTTTTATTACCCCATCAACGGGATGGTTGCCTGTGGGAAGTGGCGAACATGCCCTAGGATTCCTGCACACCAATAATTTTGGGCGTCGTTGGCAACCGGCTTCCCCGGATTTTGGTACCTTCCGCACGATCGGTCATGCCATGCAATGGAGTTTTGCCGGCCCTTCCAGTGGTTGGCTACTCAACCATACTGGAACCCGCGCGGGCACTCGCCTCTATTACACGGCGGATCAGGGTCACCGATGGGTTCAAATTCAGATTCAGATACACCCCGTCCAATTCATCTTGTGTGATGCCGATATACGAAAGGGTAAATATCTCTGAATTCCAGGCTTACTCACAAAGAGAAGCGCGATATGGGTCAGTTGGATTGGGCGAACAGCATGGCGCCGCCCTCCGCGCCAAGGGACAACGTGATCGATCCGCGCCGCACCGTGTAGCTTTTCCCGCTTTGCAAAGCGTCCCGCAGAATCGTGCCGTCAGGCAGCAGACCTCCCACATTCAGACGCAGTGTGCGGGCCGGTCCGTTGTTGACGGCGACGACGGCCGTTGCATTTTTCGCCACAGCGCCCAGCGCATCCCGCCCTCCGCGTATGGCGCGGGCGAAGACGTACGTCTCCCCGTTCGCGTAAAGCGGCGTGAAAGTCCCGGACTGCAGGACCGGATGCGCATTGCGGATCTGTCCAAGCAATCGGTAGTGCGCGATCAGCGCCTGGTTTGCCCGCCCCCACGGATAGGTGCCGCGCGAAAGTGGATCTTTGTAGCCGATCAGCCCAGCCTCGTCACCATAATAAATCATCGGCACGCCGACAAATCCGTATTGAAAATCCGTTGCCAGTTCGAGTTTGCGGATTCCGGCCGCTTTTTGCGCCGGGGTGGGACGCCATGTCGCCTGCCGGAAGGCGGACAGTGACGTCGCGTTCGGCGCGCCTTCGAGAATCGTCAGGATGCGTTCCGTGTCATGCGAACCGAGCAGATTCATCATGGCGTACATCGCCGGCTTCGGATACTCCTCCAGCATCTTCATCAGTGTGTCGTTGAATTGCTGTGCGTTCATCGCGTAGTTCTGCACGCTGCCGTCGTTGTAATTCCCGCGGAAAAACGAAATCACGGCATTGCGGAACGGATAGTTCATCGTCGAATCCCAGGTTGTACCGGTCAGCCAGTCCGTGCCGTTGTCGTTTGTTGGATTATTCCAATCCTCGCCGATGATGGCAGCCTGCGGGTTGACCTGTTTGACCGCCTTGCGAAACGCCGTCCACCATGCGACGGAAAAATTGCTGTTGTCGGCCGAATCCAGCCGCCAGCCGGACGCCCCCATGCTGAGCCAGTAGCGCGCGACCGAGTTTTTCGCCGGATTTGTCGGAGCTTTTGGATCCCATTTGCCATAGACGAACTGCTGCCAACCCTTGTCCGCCGTATTGGTCATGGGGAGCGTGTCAAATCCTCCCCATCCCTGGTAGGGAGGATTGCCTCCAGGATTCCACAGATACCAGTTGTAATAGGGCGATTTCAGCTTCGGATTGAGGTGCTCCTGCCACGCTCCCACGCTCTTGTACGTTCCGAAACGGTTGAAATAGACGCTGTCACTGCCGGTGTCCTCGAATACGCCGTCGAGAATGATGTGCATGTGGCGGGCTTTGGCGGCGCGGATCAGATCCTTGAACGTCTGCAGCGTGCCGAAACCGGGATCGATCTGAAAGTAATTCCCCGTATCGTACTTGTGGTTCGACTCTGCCTGGAAGATCGGCGTGAGATAGATCGTATTCACGCCGAGACTCTGCAGATAGCCCAGTTTGTCGATCACCCCGCGCAGATCGCCGCCAAAGAAGTCCGTATTCCATGTACCGTTCCCGCGCAGCGTCAGTTCCTGCTTGTAGTGCTTCGAACCGGGATTTGCCACGATGTTCGGATCGTACGGCGTGCTGTACCAATTTTTGTGGAATTGTATCGGCACGAGCGTTTCCTGACCGTTTGCGTTTGTCGCGATCGCCTTTTGCGTCTTCGGATTCTCGTCGTTCTTCTTGTTGCCGTTATAAAAGCGATCGGGGAAAATCTCATAGATCAGGCCATGGACGAGCCACGACGGCGTCGTGAAGGAACGGGCGTACACCGTGATCTTGTACTGCACGAGTGAATCGCCCTGCGAGGTTGCAACCCCGACTCCGCCGTAACCGTTGCCGTTGTTGCCATAGTAGGCGACGGACCTGCCCTCCCGCGCCACAAACTGATAATAGAGCACTCCGGGCGTGGCGAGGTATTTTGCCGGGATCACCGCCTGCCACGCCGACTCGGTCCGGGCCTTGGACGCGCCCACCGCCCTGGACAAAAGCGCTTCCGGCGCCCGCGTCATCGGCACGCTCGCCGTGGCGGAAAAATGGTTGTTGATGTCCGACAACTGCACTTCGGCGGCCGTCACCCCGCGCGGCGTCACCAGGCGCAGCGTCACCGGGTTCCCGGTCGGATCGGCGCCAAACGGCGAACGGTAAAACACGTTCCACGAATCGTGATACAGCCCGTCGTACCACGGAGCCGTTCTGGCGCCCGCCACCCCCGGGGCGAACAGCCCGCCCGCAATCAGTGCACACGCCGCCGCCACCCTGCGCCGCAGTTTTTTGTCATGTTGTCTTGCCACGTTTCTCTCTCCCCGTCTGTTGTGAAAATACTCGCGCCAGCCGTCGCCCTGCCCTATGCCCTTTGCTCGGACACCGCTATCGCGAAACTCGCCGGGCACAAGGCATGGCACCGGCCCAGTGATCCTTGTCCATGGCGCGAAACTCGCGACGAGCAAAGGGGATGACGACGCCCCAGCGATCCTTGTCCATGGCGCGAAACTCGCGACGAGCAAAGGGGATGACGACGCCCCAGCGAACCTTGTCCATGGCGCGAAACTCGCCGGGCACAGGGCATGGCACCGGCCCAGTGATCCTTGTCCATGGCGCGAAACTCGCGACGAGCAAAGGTACACTGGTGGCCCAGCCAATTTACTTCTTGCCGATGGTGGTGCGGCGGCGTCCTATCGTCTTGCGCCGTCCGCCAGCTTTCCCATCGACCTTATTGCGCAAACGTTTTCACTTATATTATACTTTTTGGCAGACCTCCGATCAAGCGATCCCGAAAATGAGCAGTGCAATGGGACATGGGACAAACCGAATGTACAGTGTACTTTATCCCATGTCCTTTAGGAAACAGCGAGAAAAGCGGACCGAGCGTGCGTTTTTGGGTGTGTGAGAGAGCATTTCTGGAGATGACCCCGCCATGCGCCGGGGAGTGAAGAATCTGTGCTAACATGAGATAAGGTCCTCTTTGCAGGTGGTTATTCCCCACAGGACGGAGGTTGAAGCAGCGTCGCAATAACCTGCGCTAATGTCATCCAACATGGTATCATCGTGTTAGATGACAGAACCAGCGGAAGAAAAGTATGTGAGTATCGGAAAGGCCGCAAAGATGCTCGGTGTCAGTATTGGCCCCTGCGAAAATGGGAAGAGAACGGCCTGTTCACGCCAGAACGGACACCAACCGGGCATCGCCGCTACCGTGTCGCCGGGTTACAAAAACTGATGCACGAGAAAGACGGGTCACCCTCTTTTCCGTGCGCGATTTATGCCAGGGTGTCCACGAAAAAACAAGAAGACGCAGGAAATTTGGACCGTCTAACAGGTCGATTGAGCGCTTATGCCGCAAAACAAGGCCGGCCTATTTTCGCCGTGATTTCCGATACGGCAAGCGGCCTGAATGAACACCGTCGCGGGTTACAAAGGGGTTTTACTAATGGTCGCACAGCGAGACGTGTCTGTTTCCTTTTCCGCCAGAATCTACGGAAAGCGCGGAGGAAAAAGGCTCGTTGAAGTCGTTCGATCCAGGTTACAAGACCCCGCGGCGGGAGTGGAATCGGAATGAAGACGACGTTCCAAGGCGTATTGCTGGACGTGAACAACGAGGTCGCGCAAGGATTGGACCGCCTGATGCGGAAATACGGATTCATGGTGCGCTACGCCTTCAAACGGTTACTCGAGTCAGGCACAAAAGTGGGCGCACTGGAACGGATCTTGGCCGCGGACACCGGATTGCCGCTTCGTTACGCAAAAGACGCCGTGGCCGAAGCCAGGCAACTGATCGCCGGCCAAAAGGCCCTCGTCAAGGAGCATTGGCAACTGTGGCAACGGCGCGAGAAAAAGACGGCGGCGAGGATACACAAGATCGCGAAACAGGATCCAACCGCACGCAAGTTGCCGGGACTCCGAAGCAAACTGGAGAAGCAGCAACGCAAGGCGGCGTTTTACCGACAACATGCAGAGCAAGGTACGTTTCCTCCGGTGATTTTCGGAAGCCGTGAACGGTATCTTTCGCAGTTCAACGAGGGTGTCCATCAGGCAGTGTGGCGACAAGCGTGGGAGGACGCCAGAAACGGGCGCTTGGTCGCGAGAGGAGATCGCACAAAGAAAGGAAACCCACTGCTTCGGATTCACGAACAAGACGGCGCGCGGCGGCAGGAGATTTCGTTGGATCACGGGGAAGCACACGGCAAAAGCATTCGGATACGACAAGCTGAAGATTCCTCTGTATGTGCCGCGGAAAGTGTCGAAGACAACGGGGGCCGTTAACGGGCGGGATTACGTGGCGCTGTTGCGCCAGGCGATCGAGCGCGGCGATCCGTATCAGGTGGAGATCCTGCGAAAACGCGGGGTTTATCGCGTTCACGTCACGGTCGAGGAGATGCCCGCCAAGCTGGTGACGTATCCTGTAAACGGATGGATCGGGATGGATACGAACCCGACGCTTTTAGCCCTGTGCCATGTTCGAACCGATGGAAACCCGCAAGCATTTCAGGGCTATCGAGAAGGACAACTGTACGATGCGAGAAGTCAGCGGCGCGATGGGTTGATCGGGAATCTGGCGCGGCAAGTCGTCGGGTACGCGAAGGAACGCGGCGCGGGACTGGTCATGGAAGATCTGAGATTTGTAAAGGATCAGGAAGTGAGTACGAAGTTTCGCCGGATCACGCATCAGTTTGTGTATCGCAAGGTGTTGGTCGCAGTGGAACGCGAAGCGAAGCGGGAAGGCGTGGAACTTCGGAAAGTGCATCCTGCGTATACGTCGGTGATTGGCCGGTTGAAATACCAGCCACAATACGGCATCAGCGTGCACGAGCCGGCGGCGCTGGTGATTGCAAGACGCGGCGGGTTGAAGATTCGCCGGGAGAACATTCCAAAACCGATCAAGGATTGGTTGGTTGCCAAGCAAACGTTCCATGAGGCGACGTATCGAAAAACGGACTGGAGTATTTGGGATCAAGCGAAGAAATGGATTGAAAAAACCTTACAGGGGAAAGGAGGCAGCCTGGTTTCGTGGTTGGATCAACGCAAGGAACTGCTCCAAGAGCCTGTTCAAAAAGTGGGCAGGTAAGACCCACGCAGTGCAATGCGCCGGGGAGTTCTGCCCACGTTTTGAACTGCCTCTACAAGGGTAACGAAAGGCTCCTGCCGTGTACACGCGGAGAAAGGCACGGCGGGAAATCTGATCGGGACCGGGTAACACCCGGGAAGATGGCACCACGAATCAGACAAAGGGAAAGGCGACTTTTCCGTCCTCTGGTCCGGCTCATCTTCGGTGGTGCGGGAGCAGCCTCCAAGCGGATGAATCCTGCAAGACCGCGGGCTCGAAAGAGTCGAAAAGACCTATGAGAGATTATGGTAGGTTTTTGGAACCAGGTTCACCATGCGCGACAAACACATCCTGGTGTGCACCGCCCATCCCGACGACGAGGTCTTTTGTTCTGGCACCATCCTGCGCCTGTGCGACGCCGGGAACCATGTCACGCTGGTGGTGGGCACACAGGGAGAAAAGGGCAGCCACGACCCCGCCATGACGCCCGAGCTGATTGCGCAAGCGCGCAAGAAGGAGATGGAGGAAGCGGCCGCCCGCCTTGGCGTCCAGCGCGTCATCCAACTGGATTATCACGATGGAGAACTGGAGTACGCGACCGATCTGAAAGAGACGCTGTTCCGTCTCGTCCGCTCCATCCGGCCCGACGTCGTGCTGACATTCGACCCGTGGAAGCGCTATGAGATCCACTCGGATCACCGCACGATCGGATTTGCGATGATCGAGGCGGCCCATCTGGGGGCGAATTGCTGGTATTACCACCGGCAGCTCACCGACGAGATCGTCTGTCATCGCAGTTCAGAGCTGTACCTCTTCAACTGCGACGAACCCAACTACTATGTGGACATCACCGACGTGTTCGAGCGCAAGCTGCACGCCGCCGGCGCGCACGCCAGCCAATTCGGCGCAGGCGTCGACGAACAGCGGTTGCGCCACATCGTCAATCAGTTGAATCCGGATGTCCAGATGACGATCGAGCCATTCCACAAGATGTGGCGCTCCAGCCTGTACCTATAAAAGCCTGTTCAAAAAGGGGGCAGGTAAGATTTGCGCAGGGCAACGGGACATGGGATAAACCGAGTGTGCAGGGGACTTTATCCCATGTCCCCTTGGCGCCCCTCTTTCGTTCGCCCCAATCCTGCTTGTATCGAGCACTTCGACAGTACGTATGCCGCTCATGAACTTCCCTCCGCCTGGCGCTTCGCGCCTAGGCGGGGGTTTCCAACGTCGCCATCGGAGTTTCCTGGCTCATCGACTTGTGCGCAACACAGAGATCATCTGCATCGCGTCTTATTTTGGTC
>JAJZZT010000340.1 GCA_021797415.1 Bacillota bacterium | reverse complement strand
CGCTAGTCCGACGAACTTCGCGCAAAAACGCGGCGTAATGCGCAAACCCGTGCAGCGCCACCAGAAGCGAAACCGCTTCATAATCCTGGATCTCCACGTCATACGGGGCGCGCAGCAGTTGGGCCTCCGTCGCCTGCAACGACAATGCCGTTCCCGATGAAGACGCGACGCCCACTCCCTGCAGGCCCACTTCAAGCTGATGATCGGCAGACAACCGGGACAGCGAGCGTTCCGCCGTCAGCCCCTCATACCAGGCTGTCCCCTCGTTCAACCATGTGGGCAAGGTGTTGGATAGATTATTTTGATAAAAGAGGACGTGCGTCAATTCATGGGTCAGCACATTCGCCAGCATATATTTGCCGCCATCGTTGAACAGCGGTAGATACACGCTGTCCCCCGCCTCGACGCCCGATGTCCGATCCACCATGACGCCCGCCTGGGATCCCGTCGCTCCCAGCGACATCAGCGCCTTATCGTAAGCACTCTTGTCCTGGAGCAAGCTGACTGCAATCGGCCCATGAAACGTCATTCCCAGTGTCCGCTGGATCTGCGGGATGGAGATGCCGCCGGCCAGACGGACGATCGCCTGTTTGTCCGCCGCAGCGCCGTCAATCTGCATCTGTACGCCCGCAATCGTGTGCAGATGGCCGGAGAACCCGCCAACTGCGCCAAAAACCCAGGATTGCGCAGCGGCAAGACCGCGCCCGATCTCAGCGGCCAGCCTGTCCAACTCGGCTCGCCGCGCGGGATCGTCGTTGAACCAACGCCAACCCTGCACCTCCAGATTGGCGATGCTCCGGCCGATCGCTTCACTGGCGGCGCGCACCCGGGAGGCGGGCATCTGCGACAGCGTGAATACGGCCATTGCCCCAAGCACCAGCAGCGGTGCAATACGCATCAAAATCACTCTCCCGTTTCCTCACAGGATGGACGGGAGAGTCGCAGTTTAAACAGGTGGATTGTTCACACCTTTTGCCGATCGGCGTTCAGATCGTCCAACACCGCCCGCGCGTGGCCCTCCACCTTCACTTTCGGATAGACGCGACGAATCATCCCGCGTTCGTCGATCACAACCGTCGTTCGTTCAATCCCCATGTACTTCTTCCCGTACATGTTCTTTTCTTTGTACACCCCGTACGCCGAACAGACTGCGGCGTCGGCGTCGGACAACAGGGGATACGGCAACGCCAGTTTGCGGGAAAACTTTTCATGTGATGCGATGCTGTCCGTGCTGAGACCCAGCACCTGTGCCCCCAATTCCGTGAACGCCGCATATGCGTCGCGGAACTGGCCGGCCTCGTTCGTTCAGCCGGGCGTATCGTCTTTGGGGTAGAAAAACAGCACGACAATCCGTCCCCGGTACTCTTCCAAAGACACTTCTTCGGCGCTTGTCGCCGGCAACGTGAACACCGGCGCGGCCTGTCCGACTTCAAGCGGCATGCCCAATCCCTCCTCGCGCACAGTATACAGGAGATTTGGACTTTATCCCACGTCCTTTATCCCACGTCCCCTAACCGCGCGCCAGAATCCGCACCATCACCTGTTCAATGCCGAAAGCATCCGCATTACTCCGACCGCCGGGCAGGAAAATGTCGATCCGGTTCCCCTGGATCGCACCCCCCACATCGTTGGCCACCGCGTAAAATCCGCCCTTTGGCAACGCGGGATCGCTGTAGCCGCTGATAAACAGCCTGCTTCCCAAGGGAATCACGGATGGGTCGACAGCCACACCGCCAAAACGCAGCGGCTGGCCCAAGGCATTCACCCCGCCATACCCGCCGTTGGAAGCGGAAGAGGCATCATACGCGGTGGCCGTCATTCTCTTCACAGGCGCGGCAACCGGGATGAAACGCCGCAACAGGGGCCGGCGCAGGATCCCCGCGCCGGTTGCCGTCGTGCTGCCGCGTGCAATCAAGAGCACCTGTCCGGCGCACAAGGGCAATGAAGGCGACAGATGGTTCAAAGCGCAGATCGACGCCACTGTCGTTTGATACTGGCGAGCCAGATAGCCCAGTTGGTCTCCTGCCTGCACCTTGTACAGAAACGGCAGGGCAAGTCGCTCACCCGAATAGAGACGGGACGATGCCAAGAGATGGTTGACCCGAAGAAAATCCGCCAGTCCGAATTCGCCGACCGCCGCGACGGACTGAACAGTTTCTCCGGCACTCACGATATGGGGCGCCGACGGCAATCCAGCGGCCGCGGCAAAGGATGGGGGAAGAGTGAAAAACGTCAGACAGGCGCTTCCTGCAACCGCGCAAACGGCGGCCGCAGCGCGTCTCCGTGATATGTCCGGCATGGTCCCTCCTGCGCCTCCGGAGTTAGCTGACGGGTTCGGGCGAAGGTTGCCCGCTCGCGAAGAGTTCACCCCAGTTCCATACGGTTCCTCCGTACGCGCCATACGGCGCGATTCGGCTATGTGGTTTCAGCACTCATGCTACCGGAAGAGCGCACGCCTGTCAGCCGGTGGTTTCTTCCTGAGGAGTTATTGCCGCACCACGCGCACGAGGGAGATGGTTGGATCGTCCGGTCCCTGAACAGGCAATCCGGCATGCAACGACTCCTCGATGTACTGCACGTTGTCCAATGTGACGATCTCTCCGGGCAGCAGGATTGGAATGCCGGGGGGATAGACCATGATCATGTCCGCTATCGTCCGGCCGATCGATTCGCGCAGCGGAACCACTTCCGCGTCGGCATAGAACGCCTCTCGCGGCGGCATGGCAAGACGGGGAGTGGACGGGGCGAATATCTTCGGCGGCGCGCCCGGCCGCGGAGGATGATTTTTGCTGATATCCGAGAGCGCGGCGAGAAGCGCGCTCACCGTCGACTCGTCATCGCCAAAACTGACGATGCACAATATATTGTACAAATCGGACAGTTCCACTTCGATCCCGTACTGCTCGCGCAACAGCCGCTCCACCTCGTACCCCGTCAACCCCAGATCAGCGACGCGGACCGTCAGCTTCAGCGGATCGAAAGCATACGTGGCGGAGCAACTGAGAATCTCCTCGCCAAAGCAATACAGGCCGGGCAGTTCATTGATCCGGCGCCTGGCGCGCTGCGCCAGTTCAATGGCGCACTCCAGCATCGCCCGTCCGGACAGGGCCAACTGGCGCCGCGCCGCGTCAAGCGACGCGAGCAGAATGTACGAAGTGGATGTCGTCGTCAGCATGGACAGCACCGAGTGCACATGCCGCGCCCTGACGATCCCTTCTTTGACGTTCAGAATGGAACTCTGGGTCAACGATCCGCCCAGTTTGTGCACACTGGTGGCGGCCATGTCACATCCCGCGGCCATCGCTGAAATCGGCAAGTCTTCGTGAAAATACGTGTGCACGCCGTGTGCTTCGTCGACCAACACCGCGACGCCGCGGGCATGCGCAATCCCAACGATGCGCTGCAGGTCGGTCGCAACGCCGAAATACGTCGGATTGATCACAAGGACCGCTTTCACGTGCGGGTGTGCTGCCAGTCCGGCCGCGACAGACTCGGCGCGCACACCGTGGGCGATGCCCAGTTTCGGATCGATCTCCGGATGCAGAAAGTACGGTTTTGCGCCGGACAGAATGATGGCCGCCAAAACAGACTTGTGAATATTGCGCGGAACCAGGATTTCTTCGCCGGGCCCGACGACCGCCATGATCATCGCCATGATTGCCCCGCTCGTTCCCTGGACGGAAAAAAAAGTCGCGTCTGCCCCGAACGCCTCGGCCGCCAGTTTTTGCGCCTGCGCGATAATGCCCGTCGGGTGCATGAGATCATCGAGCGGCGTGATGTTGATGAGATCGATGCTGAGCGCGCGCTCACCGAGAAACTCGCGAAATTCGGGATCCATCGCGCGCCCTGTCTTGTGTCCGGGAATGTGAAATTGCACGGGACGCCTGGCCGCATGTTCGCGCAAGGCTGAAAACAACGGTGTGATTGATTGGTCGAGACGATCCGCATTGCGGCAGAATGCGATATCCAACACGCTCAGGCTTCTCCCTCCCCGGCTTCCCTGTCAGCGTATCGCGGACGAAGACCCCCATTCGAGGGAGGCGCCAAATCCTGTTTGGCCTCCGCCTCCGCTTGGATGCGCAGTTCCTCCCGGTGGCGCAAAGCGTCGTCCATCTTCTCTTTCATCGGAGCGTACTGTTCGGGAGTGAGCCACTCCGCCCACACGGCCTCCGTCGCATTCTCCCACAATTCGGCCCGTTGGGCCATCAAAAAAGCGCCCAACAGACGATGCTCCGTCTGGGTGAGAGATTCCAGCATGATTTTGCCCCTGACCGCGCCGTCCATTTTGTTCACCTGATCGGCGAGATGCTTATACCCGACTCCCGCATCGGCGTCAATCTGCATGACGCTCGCTCCCAGACCGTTTACGCCGAGTCCGGGAACGGCACGCCGCAGCGTCACCCACACCACCGCGATGCGCCGGGGATTCGGCACATCCTCCGGATCGCCCACAAAGCGGATGCCGCGTTCCACGTAAGCTTTCCCGTGGATGGCCCCGTTGTCGATCCGGATGTCCTCCCCGTCGATCAACACCGCGGACAGATTGGACAACGCATCGGGCGCACGATGGCGGTTTGCGCCAGTCAACTGTAGTCGCTCCACGACGACCCACCTTCCATGAACCATGATCTTGTAGAGGTTGTTCAAAAAGGGGGCAGAACTCCCCGGCGCATTGCCTCGTCATCGCCAGGAATGCTCTCTCACGTGCCAAAAACGTCCGCTCGGTCCGCATTCCTGGCTGCTTTCTTGCACTGCGCGGGTCTTACCCGCCCCTTTTTGAACCATGATCTTGTAGATTCTCTGTGTTCATTGTACAGCTTCGGGCGGCGAAATGCGCACTCAACACCCGCAGGCACTCTTGAATTGCAATCGCCCAATTTGGGTCAATCATCCGCTTGGACCAATCATCTTCAGACACATGTTTCTCCAGAATCCGGGAATTGCTAAATAAGCGTGACCGTAACATCTATTCTGAACAACCTCTAAAACAGGAGGCGAACTCCATGCGAATTCCCAGATCATTGGCCTTGGCCTCAATCGCATGCTGCACAACGGGAATCCTCTACGCAACTCCCACCGCTCCGCACGCATGCGCCCAAGTGTACAAAATCGGTACAACGGGTTTCCCCAGCACCATCCGCGTGGCCATCCGGCAGACCAACGCATTCGGCGAACCCGATCCCCGCGGGCCTATTTTATACGTCCAGACCGTGAGTTTTGACACATACTGCAGAGACGTGCTGCCCAATGAATGGTTTCCAAGCTGGCCGTCCTCATCCTTGCAGGCCGGCGCTATCGCGGTCAAGATGTTCGGCTGGTACCACCACCTGCACCCCGTCACTGTGGGCGGGTTCACGTTCGATGTGGACAACACGGTCAATTTCCAAACCTACCGCGAACAAACGGAGCAGGTGACGACCGACCAGGCGTATTACGCGACAAGACCGCTGGCGTACGTCCGGCCGTCCATGCACATTCAGGAATTGAATTATCGTTCGGGCTACCAGGGCAGTCCGAACTGGCAGTACAGAAATGCGCAAAAAATGGCCCAGTGGGGCAGCGACTATCTGGCGATACAGGGCTGGACGCCACTTCAGATCCTGAACTTCTACTACACAGGAAGACAGATGGTCAACATCCCCGGCGTGGGCGGCGTCAGTGCGGCTGCGGGCGGCGCGGAGAAAGCGCCCGCCGTCGTGGCCGCCACGGTCGCTCCGGATACGGCGCCTGCGGCGTCCCCGCCGTCCGCTCCCGGACCGAGCGGGAAAGCGCCCGCCGGCAGCTTCGTGCCCACTACGCCCGGTCAGGCGTTGGGTCAATTGCGCGTCAAGGTGATCGATGGCCGCAACCAAAAACCGCTTGCAGGAGCGGAGGTGGTCGTGCTGGAAACGGAAAAGAGGTACCGCACGGACGCGAACGGATTGACGCCCTGGATTCAGGCGCCTGTGCTGCGCAGCGCGCGCTTTCGCTTTCTCGTCAATGAACTGCACGGGCAACTCACATTGATCTCGTACAAAAACGGTTATCAGGATTCTATTCATATGGGGGTGCGGGTCAACGAGCGTGCGCAGACCAAGGTCACCATCTGGCAGTACAAGATCATACCCGGACCGAACACGCGGATTGAGCCTGTGCTGTATCAGGAACCGTACCACAGGCTGTGGCTCATCCAATTGGCCGACCGGTTCAGGCGGCCTTCTCAGCTCGGCGAGGGATATGAACACCCGTAGGGCGCTCGGGCGGTTTCAGGGTGTGCGGGCGATCCTGACATTGCGATGGGACGGCAAATCATGCTACGCTATCTTGAAAATGAGGGTCAGGGGCTAGCCGCCAGTATCCCTTTGCTCCTGCTCGGACACCGCTATCGCTAAACTCGCGACGAGCAAAGGGATGCCTGCGGCTCAGCAAACCTTGTCCATGGCGCTAAACTCGCAGGCATAGGGCATGGCGACGGCCCAGCAAACCTTGCCCATGGCGCCAAACTCGCCGGGCATAGGGCATGGCGACGGCCCAGCAAACTTGTCCATGGCGCGGAACTCGCAGGGCATAGGGGGTCCATTTAAAAGGGGGAGGAAGCATGCGCGTGAGCGCCCGGCAAACGATCGGGGCGGCGGTAATGGCCGTTCTGAGTTTCTCTTTGGCGGGTTGCGGCTTTCACGCTGCCGCCAGTCCGCCTCCAAGCGGCGCGAAGAAGCCTGCCAAGCACAATACACACCAGGGAACCGCCCCATCCGGCGCAGCGTCGGCGCCGCTCCTTACGCGGGCCGTGATCAGCGCGCCGCCTGTTTCCGCACCTCCCGCCATGCAGGACAACATGACGCACAGCTCTGCAACCGGTGTCATCGCGATAGACAGTTCCCGCTACTTCATCCATCTGCCCGGTCCCGGATGGCGGCTTGTCTACGCTGTCGTTCCTGCCGGCATCCTGTGGACTCTGACTGCTCCGCCGCAATCCCATCTCGCATCCAATGCGACGCAGGCAGGTTTTTTGACCGCAGTCCATCTGACCTCACCGGCTGCGACGGGCCCGCAACCGGTTCCACTCGACGGCGCAAAAACGCTCATTTCGCCGCCGACCCTGACAAACGCGACACTCCTGCAGAACGCGCTCATCGCCGGCACGGATGCCGCGCTGTATTCGAGCGAGTGGGCTCTTTCTGATGGAAAGTCGGTTTTTTTGCTGTATTTCATTCCGTACACCGGATCACCTGTCCAGCTCCTGCAGCGCAGGCTTGACGCCCATCAGGCCGTTCTCGCCTGGCCGGCCGCGCGCGGCGCGATCGTGGCGCAAGCCGCGGAAACGCAGTACGGATGGCGTATTGACAGCGTTTCTCTGGTCAATTCGGCACGGATCAATCAACCCACTTCTCTTCCGGCCACTCAGTGGCCACTCACCGTCACCACCCGCGTTGGCTCTGTCATATTGCAATCCGGTCCACAGATCACTCTCATACGGCCGGATGGCCGGATCCACAGCACATGGGCCGCTCCCAATCCGCTTATGATCGCGCGGATGTCAACTCTGCTCCCCGGGCGCACACTGTTCGCACCCGACACCTTTTCCGACGCGTTGACAGGTTCCTGGAAGCTCTCCGCCAGTTTGAGGGCATACACGCTGGCGCATGTGGCAGGTCCGCAGAATCCACTGGAACTCACGGCCCAGGTGACACTGCCCAAAACCGCCAAAACCGGCGGTCCCTCCACTGACGGGGCAGCCGCATCGCAAAGCGGCAACCGTCCTCTTCCCACAACGGTGCCGTCTTACTTCGGCATATGGCGGACAGAGCATGAATTTCAGCTCTCTTCCAGTGAAGGCCCCACGATCCAGTGGATCGACGCGGCAAGCGGAAAACGCTCTGTCACGCGCGGATGGTTTGCCAGTTTTCGCAGTGGAGGGTGGACATATGTAATCGGTCCCTTCACATCCCCGTCGGACACCGGCCAAACGGAACTGCTGTCCTATCTCATCGGGCGCGCGCTGACACACTCCCCTACACCGCTTGCCACTGGCGGGGTCGTGAACGTCAGAATCAATCCGGCGTCAGGAGATTTTGTCTCCACCTTGCTTCATTTCACCACGGCAAGCGCGCAGAGCATCCGCTTGGACGGACCTGGACTGGAGCCCCTGAACACCGCCGCCGATTGGACCCTCTGGACCCCAGCGCAAAAGGGGACCCGATGACAGCGCCGAAAACACATCATCCTTCGGTGTCCCCGGCGTCCGATTCCGGGGGCAATTCATCTGTCTCCCCCCTGAGCAGCGCAATCTCATGCCGGTAATGTCCGCCGGGCGTCTCCAGAATCAACGGAATGTCACGCAACGCTTCATGCCGCACAATGCGCTGCAGCGCGGATACCCCGATCGATCCCCGTCCGATATTGGCGTGCCTGTCTTTGCGAGCGCCGAACGGATGCTTGGAATCGTTGATGTGCGCAACCTTCAGCAGTTCGAGGCCGAGCAGCTTATCGAACAGCGCAAGAAATCCGTCAAAATCGTTCACGATGTCGTAACCTGCACTGTAGTTGTGGCAGGTGTCGATACAGACGGCCAGTCGCTGCCGGTGCTTGACCAAAGCGATGATCTCCGCGATTTCCTCCAAGCGGTTTCCTACCTTTGAACCATCGCCCGCCATGGTCTCAAGACAGATCCAGACCTTCTCCTCACCCGTCAAAATCCCGTTCAAAGCATCCGCTATCCGCATGATGCCCGTCGCGATCCCCGCCCCGACATGGCTGCCCGGGTGCATGACGATATACTGAAATCCCAGGTACTCCACACGCCTGATCTCTTCCTGGAGCACCATGCGACCGTACTCCAGCGTCTCCGGCCGCTCGCTGGCGAGATTGACGAGATAGGACAGATGAACCACGGGATCGCTCAAACCCGCCTCCCGCATGCGCGCAAGGGCTTCATCGCGGTGGAACTGTTCAATCGGCCGCGCGGGCCCTCCCCGG
>JAJZZT010000570.1 GCA_021797415.1 Bacillota bacterium | reverse complement strand
TCGCGCGCGCCGTGCCCGGCGACATCATCCTGATGCATGCAAGCGATTCGTGCAAGCAGACCCATCTGGCGCTGCCGGCGATCATCGACGGACTGCGCGCCAAAGGGTTCCATTTCGCCACCGTTTCCGAACTGATCGCGGGCGCGAGTATCAAGACGGCCGTCCAGTGAGACGGGGCCTGTCGGGCTCATCCGCATAACCCATGTCCGCCTGGATATAGTAGGCGTAGGAAGGGGGAACGGACATCGTGACCAGGCGCGCTATTTTCCAATTGCCCGCACTGTGCGTATTCACTGCGCTTTTTCTGTCCGGTTGCGGGTCGTCGTCGGACAGCCAGCAGGCTGGCGACGCGGCACAGGCATCCCCCCAACAGGCGCAGGCGGCAGGAGAAAAAATGGACTATCCGACCATCAAGGCGATGGTTCTCGACATCCTGCACAGTAAAGAAGGAATGAGCACCCTTCAAGATACCATGTCGAGTCCTGAATTCAAGCGTCTCACCGCCGTCACACAGGCCGACGTGGCGGCAGCCGTGGAAAAGACGATCAGCCAAGGGCACAATAAGTCATTCCTGGCGCAACAGATGAAGGATCCCGAGTTTGCCGCAGCGCTTGTTCAGTCGTCCAGAATGCAGATGGTGGGAATCCAGCGCCAGCTCATGAAGGACCCCGCCTATATGCACGATCTGCTCACGCTGATGCAATCCCCCGAATTCCAGAAATCACAGTTTACATTATTGCAAAGTCCACAATATCGTACGGAAATTATGAAAATAATGACGGAAGCCCTGCAACAGCCAACGTTTCGTCTGTTGTTCATGGACGCGATGAAGCAGGCCGTGCGGGAAGCGGGAGGAGGCCAAGCGGCAAAAATCGGCCAGCAACAGGGCCAGCAACAAGGCCAAGGGCAGCAGCAAGGCAAAAAACAGCCAAAAAAAGGCGGTGAAGAAGGCTCCGGAGAGGAGGAGAGCGGCGACTCCGAGGGGGGCGAAGGCGGCGGGCAGGGCGGCGAGAACGGCGGCTCCTCCGGATGAACCGCCGTTCCGCCCTTCGCCCGCCATGTGCCGCTTATTTTGCGGCGGCCACTTTACCCGGAAATCCGCTCGCCACAGGCGCTCGCTTCTTGCCGATAAAAAAGACCGACACCCAGGCGATCACCGTGAGCAGCGCGGTGAGGTAAAACGCGTCCTGCATGCCGCTCTGGAACGCCCAGCGATCGAGCAAGGTCACCAACTGATTGAGCGCGCCGGGCGTCGTTACGCCGTACACGCTCGGCGCTGAACTGAACACCCGGACCGTCTGAAGGTGCTGGACGCTCAGTCGCTGCACATACTGCACAAAATGTTGCGCCGCGCCGGTTTGCATGACGGTGCTCAGCCACGCGGTGCCAATGGATCCGGCGACGTTTCGCATCGTGTTTTGCAACGCGGTCCCGCGGCTGATCAGATGTTGCGGAACGTCGTTCATGCCGGCCGTGCTGAGCGGCATCATGGCGATCCCCATTCCCACCGAGCGGAACATATACAGCACGAGAATCCAGGAGAACGTCCAATTGTAACCGATATTCGTGAACATGAAGCTCGTTGCGGCCAGTATGCCCAGGCCCACGATGCCGAGCGGCCGTGCGCCGATGCGGTCGAACAAAAGCCCGCTGACGGGCATGAACGCGCCGGTGAGAAGTGCGCCTGGCAGCGTGAGCAGACCGGTTTGCAGCGGCGTCAGCCCAATTCCTTCCTGAAGGAAGACCGGGAGCAGAAAGAGGATGCCAAGCAACGCGATATTGAGCAGGCTGGTCGTCACGATGGCCATCAGGTAAACCCGCCTGCCGAGCAGACGCAGGTCCAGCATGGGGTGGTCTGTCGTCAGTTCGATCACGACAAAAGCGGACAGCGAAACACCCGCCAACACGAGAAAAGACAAAATGGTGATCGAGGACCAGCCGTCCGTCGGCGCTTCCGAGAGCGCGTACAACAGGGAAAAGAAGCCGACAAGCGACGTGATGAACCCCGCCCAGTCCGGCGGTTCCGCCTTGCCCGCGCCGGGCAGGGTGGGGATCGTGGCGACGACGAGCAGGAAACAGATGATCCCGATCGGCACATTGATGTAGAAGATCAACCGCCAGTCGACGTACTGGACGAGATAACCGCTGAGTGTCGGACCCAGTGCGGGCGCGAACATCAGCGCGATGCCCCAGATGCCCATGATGGCGCCGCGGCGCTGCGGCGGCGCCATGCTGAAAAGCAGGGTCATGCTGGTCGGCATGAGCATGGCCCCGCCGATGGCCTGCCAGATGCGGAACACGATGATGACGTCCGCGTTCCACGACAGGCCGCACAGGGCGGAGCCAGTCGTAAACAGTATCAGGGCGGCCAGGTACACCTGCTTCTGGCCGAACCGGTCGCCAAGGTAGCCGCTCATCGGCGTCAGCATGCCGGTGACGAGCAGATACGCGGTGATCACCCATTCGATGTGCGTCTGCGTGGTGCTGAACACGGATATCATCTTGGGAATCGCGACGTTGACGATGGTGTTGTCGAGAATGGCCATGAAGACGCCGAGGATGATCCCCAGCATGGCGACGAAGCTCATGCCGAAACGGTCCTTGAAGCTCAACGCCGTCCCTCCCTATCTTGAAAATAGTCTTTTGCTAGCCGCCAGTATCCCTTTGCTCCTGCTCGGACACCGCTATCGCTAAACTCGCGACGAGCAAAGGGATACTGGCGCCCCAGCAAACCTGGCCTATAGCAGAGAACTCGCGACGAGCAAAGGGATACTGGCGCCCCAGCGAACCTTGTCCATGGCGCTATCCGTTGTTATTGTTGACCTGGATCGTGACATTCGCGTTCATTCCGGGCAACAGCGGCTGTCCGGAATACCCGCCGTCCAGCGAGATCACGACGGGAATTCGCTGCACAACCTTGGTGTACGACCCCGACGCGGCGGACAGGTTGGGAACCAGTGAAAAGATGGATGTCGCCGCCTGGCCGATGCGTTCCACAGTGCCTTTGAACACGGTGTTCGGAATGGCGCTGACCGTGATGTTGGCCGTCTGGCCGACCGTGATATGGCGGATCTCCGTCTCGGGAATGTTCGCCGTGATGTTGAGCGTGTTCAGATTGACGACCTCCGCCAGCACCTCGCCAGGCTGAACGACCTGACCCGCGTGGACGCTGTTCTGGATCACGGTCCCCGTGATGGGAGATGTCAATGTTTCCATGCCGGCGATGCGACTGCGCGCCGTCGCATCGGTCGAGATGAGCTGCGCCAGTCCTCCGTTTAACGACAGCACACTGCTTTTGGATAGGCTTCCGAGCACGTCACCCGCGAGCACGGTGTCGTTGACGCCGGTCTGCCACGACGACAGGCGGCCCGCAAACGGCACAGTCACCGGAATGATCATGCCTGTCACTTGGGCATCCTGCGTCGACACATAGTCAATCGAATTGACGTAATAGATGTATCCGCCAAACAGGAGGGAAATCAGCGCAACGACAACGATGATATTGATCACCAGCATGCGCCATAAGGAAGACACCGCCACCAGCGTCTCACTCCTTTCCTGATCTGATTCAATTGCGATGAATCGCGACGACTGCGGACAGGCCCGGATAGAGCGTTTTCCCCTCCGTGCCGGCGATCGAGATGTATACCGGAATGCGCTGTACGATGCGCTGGAAATTCTGGCTCAGGTTCGTGTTCGGCACTCCCTCTGTCAGGACCGCCGTCGCGCTTCCGATCTGCGTGACAGTGCCCGTAAATTTCGTGCCGGGATACGCGTCGACCGTGATGTCCACCTTTTTCCCGACAGCCACGTTGCCGATTTTGGAATCATCCACGTTCGCCACAACCCGGATGCGGTTCGGATTCAATTCGTACGCCAGAGGCTGGCCCGGAACCACAATCTCGCCGGTCGCCGCGTCATTTTGCACGATGTCTCCCGAGCGCGGCGACACAACCTGAGTGGTCCCCGTCAGCCCCTCAATCCGACCGATCACCTGCCCCTGCGAAACCGCGTTGCCTGTCGCGGCCCGCCATGTTACAAGCCTGCCTCCGGTTGGCGAATCCAGCGGCACGAGCGTCGCCGAAACACTCGCGTTGTCCGTGATGACATAATTCTGCTGCTGGTAAAAATAATAACCTCCACCGCCGACAACGATGACCGCTGCCAGTATTGCGATGACGCCAAGCCCCACCGCGCGAGCCTTTGCCACACTGTTACCCCCTGTCCGCTGTCTTCGCTGATCGATCCGGCTACGGATTCCGGCCGTACGCCGATACCAGGATATCCACGATTCCTTCAATCAGGCGCTCATCGGAGAATTCAGCCGACGAGTCCGCCGACGCGCGCCGGCGCCACGCGGCCGCACTGGTCAACGACGAGATGAACAGATGCGTCATAAATATATGGTCCGCATGGCGCATCTTGCCTTCGTTCTCCAATCGTTCAAAGTATGACTGAACGTTTCTGCGCAGGCGCCGCATGAACGCCCTGATGAGTTCCGCCAGTTCCGGGTGTGTGAACGATTCGCTGAGCCCCAGCATGAGCACGTCGCTCTTGCTGTTGAACTGCGTGAGATAGTCCCGCACAAACGCCCGCAACCCGTCGGCCAGCGGAAGAGCGACATAAGGCGCGATGTCGTCCTGCACCCGGATCTCCATCAGTCCGTGGTCGACCGCTTTGCGCAAAAGGTCGAGCTTGCTGCCAAAGTGGCGAAACAGCGTCACTTCATTGACACCCGCCCGCTCCGCGATGACGCGCGTACTGGATCCCTTGAAACCCGAACGCCGAAACTCTTCCAAAGCGGCATGGATGATCCGGAGATGAGTGTCCGCCTCGCCGCCTGCATGCGTACCGTCTCCCACACTTGGCCCCCCTATGCATGCAACCACTCGCATTCGCAAGTATGTACTTGCATTATAGCGACGTTTTTCGATCCGCGCAAGTAAAATTTGTACGGTCGCCCCGGAGACATGGAATCTATATAAGAGCCTGTTCAAAAAGGGGGCAGGCAAGATTTGCGCAGGGCAAGAAAGCAGCCATGCGCCAAAGAGTTCTGCCCCCTGTTTGAACAATCCCATAAGTTGAAGTCGATGGCGGTACGCCGGCGCGGGGGTCTACCGCCGCGCACCGGCAAGCGGCGACGGCAGGCCGAGAGTGGCGGCAAGACGCTCCGCAAGGCGCGCGAACGCCTGCCCCTGCGCGGATTCAGGCGGGAAGAGAGCGCCGCCCCCCTCCGTGCCGCCGAGCGGAATTTCCGCCAGCACGCTTGAACGCAAAGCGTCCGCCACTTTCTCTCCGCCGCCACGGCCGAACAGGTACGCCCGTTCGCCGCAGGAACCGCACTGGTAGTACGACATATTCTCCACAATCCCGAGAATCTCATGCTTTGTCTGGGCCGCCATCAAACCGGCGCGAACTGCCACCTGCGCCGCCTGGTCCTGTGGCGTCGTCACGATGACCTCCCGGCTTTTCGGAAGCATCTGATGGACATCGAGCGCCACATCGCCTGTGCCGGGAGGCAGGTCGAGCAGCATCACGTCCAGGTCGCCCCAGTGCACTTCCTGGAAAAAGTTGCGCAGCATCTTGCCGAGCATGGGGCCGCGCCAAATGACCGGCCTGCCTTCGGGAACAAAGAATTGCATGCTCACCAGTTTCACGCCGCGCGTCTGCACAGGCATGATAAAATTCTCCACGATCGCCGGTTTCATATCCTCCACTCCGAAGATGGCAGGCAGGGAAAATCCGTAGATATCCGCGTCGACCAAGCCCACCCGGTGGCCCCGCGCCGCCAAAGCCACGGCCAGATTGGCCGACACCGTCGATTTCCCCACGCCGCCTTTGCCGCTGGCTACCGCCACGAAGGCCACCGCCGCCTCCGGGTTAAGAAGTGGTGACTGGGCAGCCTCCGACGCTTCTTTGCCGCGCAGTTTGGCGGCAAAGCGCTGGCGTTCCTCATCGGTCATCGTTCCGACCGTCACGTCGACCTCCGTAACACCCGGAAGCGCGCGAATCGCGCGTTCCACATCCGCCTCGATGACCGTGCGCAGGGGGCAACCCCTGATGGTGAGCGTGACCTCCACCGCAACACGGGTACCCGCGATCTCAATTCGCTTCACCATTTCCATTTCCACAATGCTGCGTTGGACCTCCGGATCCTGTACGTCTTTCAATGCTTCCAGGACCGCTTCTTGCGTTATGGACGCGCCGCTCACAGCCATTCCTCCCCGGAATCTCGGATTCGTGAAACAGAAAAGGCACTCTGTGCGAGTGCCCGCGCCGCCCTCGCTCACTGCGCGGCGCGGCGGTCAATCAAGCTGTAACGCGATCGTCGATCGCGCATTTTCTATCGTTTCGAGAACTGCGGCGCGCGCCGGGCCGCCTTAAGCCCGTACTTCTTGCGTTCTTTCATGCGCGCGTCGCGCGTGAGAAAGCCGTTGCTCTTCAGCGTCTGGCGCAAATCCGGATCCACTTTCAGAAGCGCTCTCGCAATGCCGTGCCGGATCGCTCCGGCCTGTCCGGAGATACCTCCGCCGTGCACCTTCGCGATCACGTCGTAACTGCCGATCGTGTTGGTCAGGAGCAGGGGCTGTTTCACGATCAACTTCAGCGTTTCGAGGCCAAAATAGTCCTCCATCGTACGCTGGTTGACCTCCACGTTCCCCGCTCCGGGGACCAGACGCACGCGCGCGATGGATGTCTTGCGCCTGCCCGTGCCCCAGTACTGTACCTGTGCCAAGCCATGAAACCTCCTCGCGATATCAAAATCAAAGTCAATATACGGGACTTCCCGTTACTTGGCCGCCGCCCACGCCTCAGGCTGCTGTGCCTGATGCGGATGATCCGGTCCCGCGTAGACCTTCAACTTGCGGTACTGGTCCGCTCCCAGACTGTTATGCGGCAGCATGCCCTTTACCGCATGCTCCATCACGCGAATCGGATGCTTTTTCAGCAATTCCGCCGCCGTGATCGTCTTGAGCCCGCCCGGATAGCCGGAGTGGGACCGATAAAGTTTATTCTGCATCTTCTTGCCGGTGAAGACCACCTTGTCCGCATTGACCACGATCACAAAATCGCCCACGTCCACGTGCGGCGTGTACTCCGGTTTGTGCTTGCCGCGCAGCAGCGTCGCGATCTCGGTCGCAAGGCGGCCCACCCGCTGTCCGGCCGCGTCAATGACGTACCATTTCCGCTCCACGGCGCCCGGTTTCGCCATATACGTGCGCATTCGAAAACTACCTCCTGTCAGCATCGTCGCCCAAAAGCCCTAATTTTCATTGTATCGCACCTATCCACACATCGTCAATATCCGAAACGATGGCCGCCGGATCGCGTGCCCCGTACTCGATATGCCACAGGTACAATCCATGCGCGGACGCCGTCGGCCCCGCCCTTCTCCGGTCGCGTTCATCCAGGATGGACCTCACGGCATCCGGCGGCATACGGTCCCTGCCCACCTGAATCAGCGTTCCGACCATGATGCGAACCATGTTGTGCAAGAATGCATTGCCGCGAATATCAAAGATGACGCCCCGCTCACCTTTTTGCGCGATATCCACCGCGTGGATGGTGCGGATCTTGTCTGACTGCTGCGCGCGCGACGAGCAAAAACTGGAAAAATCGCGCGTTCCGACCATGAAACGCGCCGCCTCCCGCATCGCCTCGACATCGAGCAGAAAAAACGACCGCGCGGTGTACCGGACCGCAAACACATCCGGCCGCGCCATGGTCAGTGAATAGCGATACCACTTCCAGCGCGCGGAAAAACGCGCATGGAAATCTTCGCCCACGCACTCCGCCGAACGAACGGCAAGATCCGGCGGCAATCCACAGTTGAGCGCGTACACCCACTTTTCGGGCGGAAACTGCATCGCCGCGTCCGCATCCACATGCACAACCTGTCCGCGCGCATGTACACCGGCATCCGTGCGGCTTGCGCCCACAACCGGAACCGTCCGGCGGAATACGCGCGACAGCGCGGCTTCCAACTCTCCCTGCACTGTGCGCAGGCCTTCCTGCCTTTGAAAACCGTGAAAATCCGTTCCGTCGTACACCACGGTGAGTTTTAGCCTTGTCATGCCCGGCGGATCATTCGACCAATTCGATATAGACCATTTCCGTCGCATCGCCGCGACGCGGTCCCAGTTTCAAAATCCGCGTATACCCGCCGTTGCGGTCCGCAAAGCGCGGTCCGATTTCAGAAAATAATTTTTGCAATGCATTTTGCGCATCGTCGGCGCCGGCCGTCTCCGGCCTCACCCAGACGGCGGCAAGCCGGCGCGAATGCAGGTCGTCGCGCTTGGCGAGCGTGATCATCTTGTCGGCCAGTTTGCGCAGCTCCTTGGCCTTCGCCTCGGTGGTGCGAATGCGGCCGTACAAGAAGAGGTCCGTCACCAGGCTGCGGAACAGCGCTTCACGCGAACCGGTCCGGCGATTCAACTTCCGATATCCCACAGCAGGAACCTCCCACAGAACAAATGTCCAGTCTCCCATCCGGAACGCCCGTTTTCACTCGTCGGGACGCAGATGAAGAGAGAGGCGCTCCAGTTTCTCCTGCACCTCTTCGAGCGATTTACGCCCGAGATTGCGCACTTTCATCATTTCTTCCTCGGTTTTGGAGCAGAGCTCCTGAACCGTATTGATCCCTGCGCGTTTGAGACAATTGTAGGACCGCACGGACAGGTCGAGTTCCTCAATGGTCATTTCCAGAACGTGATCCTTGCCGCCCTCTCCCCGCTCGCTTGCGACATCCACATCGCTCGCGTGATCCGTGAGACCGAGAAACAGGTTCAGGTGGTCCATCATGATCTGGGACGCCATGCTGACGGCGTCATCGGGGCGCACACTGCCGTCCGTCCATACTTCCAGCGTCAATTTGTCATAATCGGTAATCTGCCCGACCCGCGTATTTTCAACCTGGTAGTTGACGCGGTAGATCGGTGAAAAGATGCTGTCGATC
>JAJZZT010000029.1 GCA_021797415.1 Bacillota bacterium | reverse complement strand
CGATTCTCCGGCCAGGCCGACCAATTCGCCCCGCCGCACCTGTATCGTGACGTCGCGCACCGCCTGCACCCAACCGCGCGCCGTCGGATAGCTGACCGAGACATCCCGCACCGCAAAAGCAATCTCCTCACTGGGCACGGACTTTCACCTTCCTTTTGCGCAGGCGCGGATTCGTGATCTCATCCAAAGAAAAATTGAGCAAGGCTAAGGCCCCACCAAATAGTGCGATGGCCACACCCGGCGGCACGAACCACCACCACATTCCGTTCAGAAGGGCTTCGTTGTTTTGCGCCCAGTAGAGCATGGTGCCCCAACTGATGGCCGAGACATTGCCCAGTCCGAGGAAATCCAGTCCAGCCTCGGTCAACAGTGCGTTGATCATGGAGAACAACAGACCGGATAGGACCAACGAGGCCATGTTGGGCAGAATCTCTCCACTGACTACGCTCCACCACGGCTGTCCTACTAAACGCGCGTGCAAAACAAAGTCGCGTTCCCTGATAGAGAGCGTTTGAGAGCGTAAACTGCGAGCACTCCACGCCCAACTGGTTAAAGCAATCACGGCAATGATGGGCCATTCGCCCTTAAAGTGCATGTAACTGGAAAGTACGATAACCAAGGGCAGGCTGGGCACAACGAGAAAGACATTGGTCAGCCAGGAAAGGCTCGTGTCTATCCTGCCACGCAGATATCCCGCCGTAATTCCAATCGCAAGTGAAATGAGCGTAGCAAGCGCGCCGGCGGAAAAAGCAACCTCCATCGAGATGCGGCTACCATAGACCATCTGGCTGAAGACGTCCTGGCCGAGCGCATTGGTTCCGAGCCAGTGCGCTGCGTCAGGCGCCTGGCTGGGCGTATAGATTCCTGCAGCAGGATTATCGTGTGCAATCAGCGGAGCGAAGATTGCCATGATCAAGAACAGCCCGATCACAGAAAGCCCGATCAGCGCTTTAGTATTCTGAAACGCCTGCAGAAGACGGACGACCTTTATCGTCTGCCTGGTTCTCGTTTTTGTCGGGACAATCGCCGTCCCGACGGACGGGCGCCCCATCAATCTCGTCATATTCGTCCGTCTCCTCTCCTGTTATGCATTGCCCACACGAGGATCCAGACGAGAATACAGAATATCGACAATAAAATTTGCAATCAGCACCGCCGTCACGATGATCAGGAAAATGGCCTGCATCAAGGGATAGTCGTTGTTGGTGACAGCTTGATACAAGGCAAAACCAATTCCTGGATAACTAAATACAATTTCCGTAAGGACAGCGCCGCCTACCACAAATCCGAGCGACATCGCGAAACTGGTGATCTGCGGTAACATGGCATTCCGAGCGCCGTAATGAATAACAATCTCGCGCTCACGTAAACCCTTCATCTGCGCAAGCGTCATGTAGTCCTCCGAAAGGATGCTGACGAAATTATTGCGCATCCCCAACATCCAGCCGCCAAGCGATGTCAGTACAATTGACGAGATCGGCAATGCGGCATAATACAGGATGCTGCCAAGAGACTGAAAATTGAAGCCGAGTGACTGATTAATATTGAAGGAGTGCGCGATAGGGAACCAGCCAAGAGAAAAGCCGAATACATAGAGCAGGGCTAAGGCCACCCAGAAATAAGGCATGGAAGCGATGAGCGTGAAGCCCACCGGCAGCGCGTCCGCCAGATTTGTTCCGCGTTTCCACGCCGCGTACACGCCGAGG
Organism: Bacillota bacterium; assembly: GCA_021797415.1. The sequence goes on along the minus strand of JAJZZT010000029.1, from coordinate 7,380 downwards.
CTTGTGCCGATCAGGAACGAAACGATGGTGGAAAAACCGATCAAAAACAGCGTCCAGGGCAGTGTGGAAGCGATCACTTGGGTCACTGGCTCTGGAAAATAGGTGAACGACACGCCAAAATGACCGGTCAGCGTATTGCCCAGATACCCCCAGTATTGCCGCCAAAGGCTCGCGTGTGTATTAACTCCGAAGGCCAGTTCCAACGCCTTAATCGCCTGGGGTGACATCTGACCTTGCGCTCTGGCCATGACGGCGGATGCGGCATTTCCCGGCATCAACCTAGGCAAAAGGAAGTTTAGCGTGATCGCCGCCCAGAAAATAGACAAATAGAATCCTGCTCTTTTCAGGAGATACATAGGCTATCCTCCCTTTGTTCTCCCTGTTCAAGAAGCGAACCGGCGGACATTTTCTGTCCGCCGATACGGCATGTGAACACGGAACAAAAGCTATGCTACTTGGCGTAGAGGTGAGTCAGCACAACGATGGGACCGCCGTACGCAGCGTTATTCCAGTATGGATGTGCTGGCGTGGCCCAGCCCGCAATGTGTGCCGTAGAGTACTCAATGGGGGAATTCCTGTTTAACAACGGAATCACGGGTAATTGTGTCGCCATGATACCGCCCAGTTTAGCGATAATCGCCTTTTGCTTCGCGACATTTTCCGTCGCGTTGAACTGCGCGGCAAGACTTTGAATCTGGGGATTCGTATAGCGGCCAAAATTCATGCCGAGGGCAGCCTGTCCCATCGGACCACCGTATTGCGTATTCATAATACCGTTTTGTGTAAAGAACGGATTCGGACCCGAGGGCGTCCAGCAAATGCCGGCCTGAAACGCTCCGGTCTGCAAGCGGGTGTAATACTCGTTCGCCGATGTCGAGTCTTCGTTTACTTGAATGCCGATCTGGCCAAGCATCGCTTTGATCTGGCTGGACATCGTCACGAAATCGCTAAAAGGCGCAGGCACATCCAGATTGATCGTGAACGGTTTGCCTTTTGGCGTCAGCATCACATTGCCGCTACCCATCTTGAAGCCGGCGTGCAGCAACATCGCCTTCGCCGCCGCCGGATTGTACCGGGAGGCATATTTGTTTTGCAAGGCGGGCGTCGCCCAGTTGGACGCCATGCTTGACCCGATTCCGTCAAGCGGAGCGGGCGTCGAGTACCCACTCTCGCCGATCACGGACAATTCGTGGCGGTTGATGGCCAGACTGAGCGCCTTGCGCACCACAAGCAGGTTCAGGGGATAGTCGTGCAGGTTCAAGTACAAAGAATCAAATCCGCCCGACACGAGGGATACGTGGTAATTTGCCGGATTTTTTGCCACAAACGACGTCTTGAGATTCGGAGAAAAGATCGTCGCCCAGTCAATCTGGCCGGTCGCCAATCCCATGATTGTGCTTTCGTTCGATGTCTCGGCCGGATAGTACACGGTCTGCAGATACGGACGCGGTGCCTGCCAATAATGCGGATTGCGCGTGAGTGTAATTTGCTGGGGATTAAAGTTCTTCAGCATGTACGGTCCTGTCCCCACAGGATGGCTGTCAGGATACTTGACGGGGTTTACATTCTTGAACTGAAACTGCGGCACGATGAGCGTGCCTGAGAAGTAATAGAAAAATGTCGCGTTGGGCTTGTCCAGAACCACGCGGACCGCATAAGGCCCGACGGCTTGAATTGACTTCATGTACGTCCAAAGACCATTGCCGTCAATCGCGGGATACTTCTTCATCATGTCATAAGTAAAAACGACATCCGCGCTCGTGAACGGTTTGTCGTTGGACCATTTGACGCCGTGACGCAACTGAATCGTCAGCACAGTGTTGTTGTGGTTCCATTCCCAATTTGTAGCAAGCCAAGGTAGATCCGTGCCGTTCGAACCGTTCCATTGAACGAGGGGTTCATAGATGTCCGGTACAATGTCATTCTGGTTCTCACCAGGCGAATATGGATTAAAAACATCGCCCCATGGTCCGTGAGGCGAGGCGTTGATCGCGATGGAACCGCCAACATGTGGACCCGGCGCCGCCGCCGTATGTTTGGGAACAGACGCTGCATTACTGGCGGGCTCCCCGCCCTGCTGCGTGAAAATCACCGTGGCTCCGGCCGCGAGCAGACTCGTCGCACCCAGCAGTCCAATGGTCTTGATCCTGCTTCTTCTCATACAAGTAACCCCTTTCAGCCACATAAAAATCTATCTGGTGGCTAGCACGTTGCCATCCTAACACGCAAATGATATTACGTCAATATCATAAGTGTGCTAAGCATCTTAATATATATACCATCTTTTTTGTCTCTTCTTCGAAAAATCAGAAATATCATTTCTTCGAATTCTCATTTTCATGACACCCGATGATCGAATGCGGGATTTCGACATAATGAGGCACCTGCTCGCCTTGGATTTCGGCTATCAACGCGTCCACTGCCTTTGTCCCTAAGGTAGCTTGGTCTTGGCGCACATGGGAAAACCGACACACTTCAAAGGGACCCTCATAATGGTCAAAACAGACGACAACCGGCCGATTCTGACCATGCCCGCCAAGCCGATCGAACACCATGTCCAAGAGAAGAGCCAGCTCAAACTCACAGGCGACGTAAGCAGTGATTTCCGGATGATCGCGTACAAACGACATCAGAGAGTGAACATCCTCCGCAACCGCCTCATTATGTTCGAAAAGAGGAGCCAGTGTCAGTGTCGATTTCACCCCCAAATAGATATAATCGGCCCTGATACTGAGCTCGCGCTCTGAAAAAGCAGCCATATAGCCTTCCACACGATCGACGATGGAAGACGTATGATCAGTCGGCGGAGAAATGAACGCAATGTGCACATGGCCGAGATTTAGCAAATACTCGGTGAGATCCCGCGCCGCTTGAACGTTGTTAGTTCGCACGGTCGGCGCGGGTATACCTTTAAGTTCACGATCAACTAAGACGAGCGGAAACCCTCGCAGAACTAACTCCAGAATCTTAAGGTTATAGTGCTCCCCGTGTACAGGAAAGACGAGAATACCCCGCACACCAAGACGTACCAGCGCTTCAATCGCATTTTCCTCCACCTCTCTCCGACCATACGAATCCTTCAGGACGAGGTGGGCGCCGACTTCTCCGCAGCGACGCTCGACGGCATGCACGAATGACGTGCCGTAAGTATCGGAAAATCCCGGAATAATGAGTCCGATCAAATAATCCGCCGCACGCCTTTTCGCAAGCCGATCGCCCGCAGAGCCCACAACGCTCGCAGACGATGGAAGCGGTTTAGAAACGTGAGCGACAAACGAACCTCTACCCCTCACACGCTCGATTATACCCATATGTGCGAGCCTAGAAAGTGCATTTTTCGATGTCATACGACTGACTTCGAAACGCTCGGCGAGTTCTTTCTCTGACAACACCCGATCTCCAGGTTTCAGGCGACCACTTTTGATTTCATCCAGGATATACTGCGCAATCGACTCGTATAAAGAATCGGCCACAAGCAGAACCTCCTCTTTTCTATATGATATGATTATATATTAACATACCATTTAATCGGGCGTTTGCCAACCAGAACGATCTCACAAACACGCACCTTCACGCTCCGATCGATTTTGCCGTTGCGCGCCCCGCTTGATTATTGAAAAATCCCTCGCCTAAAGTTGTATGCCACGCAAGTTTTTTCTTCTCAAATCGGCACCTCCGTCTCTTCCGACTTCCAGTACCCGATCCACTCCGTTCGTTCCTCCTTCGTGTCCCTCATCCTGTAGCTCAATCTCAAGTTTGACAGTTGTCGCGCCAAAATAGGGTAAGAATCTGGTGAAAGCCCTGTAACGGTGCGGATTTTTTCGCACAGGAGCACAGCTTGGGTTCGGAAATGTAGGTCAAACTATTATCGTCCATTTTCGATTTTTCCTTTCCCCAATCTGCACTCAACCGTCTATAATGGTGGTAACAATATGGACAAGGGTGATCCTCTTTGTTCGCTCAGATTGTCTCCACAAAACGTCCGGACGGTCGCACCTACCGCTACATGCACATCGTCGAGTCGTACCGGGAAGGAAAAACGGTGAAAAAACGCCGGATTTCCAGCCTCGGAAACATCGATCATTATTCCGAAACCGAGATTCAGCAGTTCATTCGTACTCTGGAGTCGCTTCTACAAAACCGGGCGACAGGTTCGCTCGCCGATTTCCACCCCCAATCCACCCGTTCCTTCGGCGTACCCTACGTGGTCCAATTTTTATAGGACCAGTTGGAACTGACTCAAGCGATCCAGGATCAGTTGGCGGACCGCCAAGTAACCTTCGACGTCGCCCGCTACCTCCAGGCGATGGTCATCAACCGTCTCGTGGATCCGTCAAGCAAGTTAAACCTATTTCATAAAATCGAGGATATGTACTTGCCCGGACTCGACGAGGAGTCGTGGCAGCTCCCACACTTCTACCGCGCCTTGGATGATCTCATGGACATCAAGCCGCAACTGGAGAAATGGATTTACCACCGCCTGACCGACTTGTTGAACTTCCACCTGTCGCTTGTGTTGTACGACCTCACAAGCACGCATGTCACCGAACATCACTGCCTGATCGCCGAGCATGGCTACTCGCGCACGCACCGTCCGGATCTGGAGCAGGTGGACTGGGACTGCTCGTCACCCCGGACAGGTTGCCCATCACCCACGAGGTGTTCTCTGGGAGTACCCCGGACAAAAGCACCGTCAAAGAGATTCTGGGGCGCCTCAAGAAAGAGTTCTCCGTAGAGCAGTGCGTCTTTGTCGGCGATCGTGGCACGGTAACCAAGAAAAATACCCAACTCCTCGCGCAGCTCCAGTATCCGTACATTGTCGGCTACCACAAGCGAGGCCGGGTGGTCAGCGACGCCCTCTTGGAACGGTATCGCGATGGGGCCGGCTATACGAAACTGCGGGACAACCTGAGCTTTCGGGAGGTTTCCGCGACACAGGTGGACGATGACGAGAAAGATTCGGATACCCGTTACGTGCTTTGCCACAACCCGATCAAGGCGAAGGCGGATGAAGCGTTTCGTGTGACTGCCCTGGAAGAAGCACAGAACGCTCTGCCCGAACTGCAACAGCGGCTGGACACGCCGCATCGAGGACGCAAACCCGGCGCGCAGTCCGTGATGCTCAAAGTGAGCGAGATCCTCACCCGGAGGGGCGTCCAGGAATTCTTTACGGTGGACTTCGACGGACAGTGGATCACCTATACGCGAAATGAGGCTGCGCTGGCCAAAGAAGCGTTGCGCGATGGCCTGTTTGTGATCAAGACCAATACCGCGCTGCCGACGGTCGAGGTGGTGACCTCGTATAAGACGCTCTTGCACGTGGAGCGGGCGTTTCGGGAGATCAAGAACTTCCTGGATGTCGGACCGATGGTCCACTGGAATGAGAAGCGGGTGCGCGGGCACATTTTCATCTGTGTGCCGGCCTATCTGTTTGAGCAGGAGATCCAGGTGATGTACCGGCGCTCATGGGAACAGCAGGACCAAGAAGTGCAGCAGATTGACGAGAGTGAGGAGCGCACAAGACGCCTGGAGGAACTGCATGACCGCTATTACACGGGAGAGTGGATCGTGAAGGAACTGAGCCGGTGGCATGCGCTCCAGGCAGAGTTTCTGGGTAAGGAATTTCTCAGCGTTCCGCCACCGCCGTCCCGGCTGCGCGACGTGCTGCAGGCGCTGTCCATTCCTCTGCCCGCCAAGGCGATTCAGGTACACGATACGTCAACCCGTCCCTTTTCCTGAACCAACAACCGAAACCGAGAGGCCCGGACCCCGTCGAGACGGAATTTTCGAGGTTGTAGGGCAAAACAGGACCTACAAACCCGCATCGTTACTGGGGAACTGTCAAAGATGAGCTCAATGGACAAATCTCAAATCCCCGGCTGGCGATGACCTCTTCGATAAAATTTCTGGCACGGTCAGCGGAGCTCGTCAGACGCTCACCACTTAAAATCTGCCGAATGTGACTTCCGCAGGGTACATCGTCATGACGTTGATCTAACGCTGTGACTCATCCGCCTTGTCCGGCAGCAGTTCCGCCACGACTTCTGCTAGAATCGCCATACCGAGTAAGGTGGACCGCCAAAAACGGAGCAGTCAAGACGCCTACTCCCAGTAAGCGAGGACGTGATACGGATGGTGCGTGAATGGCTGCGACAGCATCAAGAGCAAACGTGCATGCTCGGCGATGTATGGAGTGACGCTACTCTTCTGTTAGAGGCAGGCGTACCGTTGAAAACGGTGAGTGAGCGGCTTGGTCATTCTTCGACTCATATTACGGCGGATATATATGGACACGTCACGGAGAAGATGGCGAGAGAAGCCGTCATTGCCTTAGATTGGGTATTCAGCAACAGCCCAGATAAGAAGATTTGGCGGATATTTGACGGGTCTAAGATTAACGGGCTTCCCGGATAACCGAGAAAGCCCGTCAAATCAAGGTCTTAAGAGGTTGTTCAAAAAGTGGGCGGAACTCCCCGGCCCATTGCACTGCGTGAGTCTTACCTGCCCACTTTTTGAACAGGCTCTTTAAGGAGCCAGCGACAGGAATCGAACCTGCGACCTACTGATTACAAGTCAGTTGCTCTACCTGCTGAGCTACGCTGGCCGACACCACTTAGTATACCAAAAAATCCGCCCGCCAGCGAGCGCCTTGTACCCTCTGTCAGTGCTGACGCACGGGACTTTACGCGCATTCAGCATACCACAAAAGGCATCTTTACAAGCCCGCTGGGAACAACTATCCAACCGAACCGGCTATTCCGCCTCGAACCGCACAGGCCGGTTGGGTGTGAAGGTCGATACGGCGTGTTTGTAAATGAGCTGCTGCTTGCCGTCTGACTCGACCACCACTGTGAAATTATCGAACGCGCGAACAAATCCCCTTATTTGGAATCCATTCACAAGATACACGACGACCGGGATGTTCTCTCTGCGGATGGTGTTCAGAAAACTGTCCTGAATGTTAATCGGTTTCGTTGTCGTCACCAAAGCGCCCTCCAGACCCATGCTCGTACTCCCTCAAAACCGTATTCCCGCGCGGCACACTTTCTGTCCTGCTTCGTCCTTCCTTGTCCTTTCAGCCAAAGGGCCAAACAGGGATGCCGTCGCGGTGTACACCCCGGATAAACCCACCCCGCATAAATCGGCACAGACCTCCATCAGACCGTTTCCGCCGACCGGGACACAAATTTTATGATCTGTGCACACAACGGTTCCATCATACCATCTTCAGGAGTTTCATACCAGATCACCCTCTGATCTGTCCGGTACCAGGACAGTTGCCGTTTGGCATACCGCCTGCTCGCGCGTTTGATCTCATCGACGGCCATATCCAGGCTTATTTCACCGCGAAGATGGCGCACGATCTCCTTGTATCCGATG
>JAJZZT010000124.1 GCA_021797415.1 Bacillota bacterium | reverse complement strand
AAGCAAGCCCAGAACAAAGACAAGTACCAAAAGATAGCCCGCTTGACCCCCTCCTGGCGCTTCGCGCCCAGGAAAGGGAATGCGCGGGCAGTTCGTTCAAAAAGGGGGCAGGACTCCCCGGCGCATTGCCGCGTCATCGGGTAAAGACGGCGCCCGTCACATTGTTTGACTGGGCATCGTCTTTTCACGTGGATTAGGATACAATCAACAGCAAAACGAGTATAGCCCTACGCTGGCTTGACCGGGGGGAGCATGGATGGCTGTCGAGAGCACGTCCGCGCCCGAATCGCGCGCCGTTGCGGTCACGATCGCATATGTGACCTTTGCATTCACTTTGGGTGCTGCCTGGTTCGTCCTGGCGCCGCTGATACCGGCTCTCATCGGACAACTGCACGCCTCGCTCAGTTCGATTCTGCTGTTCATATCGCTGTACGGCTTTGCCATGATTGTTTTCAGCATGCCCGCCGCCTGGTGGGCGCGCAAGGACGGGGTGTCGCCCGTTCTGCGCACCGCCATCGTACTCTCGTTTGTCGGTTTGGGCGGACGCATATTTGCCCCTTCGTACAGTTGGTTCTTCCTCGCCCAGGCGATCGCCGCGATCGCCTATCCCATGCTGATCTCGCCGGTCGGCGCGGTGCTGCGGCGCGCCCGCCTGACACATTGGCGCGCGGTAACCGGACTCACGATCGGCATGCTGTTCTTCGGGATGTCGATGGGCGCCTTTTTTGGACCGACTCTCCTTGCCGCGTTTGGCTTGCGGGGAACCCTCGTGCTCACCTGGATCCTGAATGCGCTGGTGGGCGTGTTTCTGTTTTCGGCGGTCAACAAAATCCCGGCCGAGCAAGCGGGAGTTGGAGAGAGCGCGGCGGCAGAGGGAACGCGCCGGATTGTCTTTGGATCGCCGAGGTGGTGGTGGATTGGGCTTGCCATCGCGTCCACAAGCGTGATGTTTGGGGGCATTTCGGTAAGCGTCATGCTGCACCTGAACATTCCGGACGCAATCCAGTTGGGCGGCACGATGACAGCGCTTACCTTTCTCGGTTCCGCCGTCGGAGCGACGTTGTTCCCCTCGTTGGCTGACGTGTTCGGCAAGAGTGGGGTGTGGCAACTGGTTCTGATAGTGCTCACGGCAATTCTCACTGTACTGGTGGTGCTTGTGTTCACGCAGGGCATACAGGCGTCGGCAAGTCTCCTGAAGGTGATCTTTTTTCTGCTCGGACTGTTTGGCAATGGCTGTTACGCCCTGTCGCTTGCCGCGACGGCCGCCGCTGCGCGGGAAGCGGAAGGAGCGGGGGTGCAGACAGCTGGATTCAGCATGGCTTCCAACGTCGGGGTGGCGCTGGTGCCGCCGCTGCTTGGGCCGCTTGCGATCAGCGCGCCGATCGCGTTTGGCCTGCTCACCGTGTTGATCATGGTCCTGGCCATCGTGAACGTGAGTGTCAATATGCGGCGCGAGGCGTCTTTTCCAGCGTCCCAGAAGAGCGGATGAACGCGCACCAGGAAGATGTGCCTGCGTTGTCGGGAGCGTAACCTCGATCGTTGATCCAACCGAATAGTCAAAGGGGGAACTTGACGTGGGCTTGGCTAGGACTCCGGCGCCACCGTATTACGCGGTGATCTTCACTTCGTTGCGAAGTGACGGAGATCGTGGATATAAGAAAATGGCGGAAGAGATGGTTGCGTTGGCCGAACAGCAGCCGGGCTTTCTCGGTATGGAGAGCACGCGGGATGACAGCGGTTTTGGCATCACCGTGTCGTATTGGGAGTCGGAGGAGGCCATCGCGGCCTGGAAACAGCATGGACGCCATCGGGTGGCCCAGCAGCGGGGAGTCCAGGATTGGTATCAGAATTTTGCCGCTCGCGTCTGCAAGGTGGAGCGAGACTCCGGTTCGGTTCGTGGAGTGGGGGGCGCTGGTTCTCCGTGAGTTCAGCCGTGAATCCAAGCGTGAGCACAACCGTGAGTCCGAAGTATTTTCTCACGGATCTCGACGGCACCCTGCTGAATGTCTCGGCCAGTCTGTCCGACTACACGATCAAGGTGCTAAATGACGCTCTCACCGCCGGTCATGTGATCGCTTTTGCCACAGCGCGCAGTCTGGTCAGCGCCAAACCGCATGTGGCGCAAGTCCACTGGCGACACCCCGCGATCCTCTTTAACGGCGCCTTGATCATGGATTACGCGAACAATCAGGTGATCCGTGGATACTTTGTGGACGGGGAAGTGGCGGACGAGGTCCTTTCCGGCCGAATGTCCGGCGTCACGCCTTTTGTCTACCAGATGGGTGACGACGGCCGGGAGGAAGTCCAGTACGAGAATGTTCACAACTAGGGTTGATCACAAATGGTCCCGGCGATCTTACGATCGAGAAGCTTAAACGGCTGGGTCTGGCCTCCTTTTTCGCTCCGCAGAGGATCGTGGTGTCGGAGACTGTCGGTTTCTCGAAGCCGGACCCGCACATATTTGCCGAGGCTTTGGCGCGCATGGGAGTTCGGGCTGACGAGACGATCTTTGTCGGCGACTCCTGGGAAGCGGATATTGTGGGTGCGATCCATGCAGGAATTGCGGCCGTATGGCTCAATCCGACTGAGCAGGAACGGCCGACGGACGATACGTCAAAGGCGGTCATTCATAAGCTGCAGGATCTGGAATCTTTGCTTATGAACTCTGAAGCTTGATCCACGTACCGGTAGGCGTCGAGCGTACTCATGTGTATATTTGAAACGAGGGGGATAATAGTGCCCATCACTGTCGATAGTCGAGGCAACGAGTTTCTTGAATGGCGGACCGTCAATGAACGGGAGATCGGCATGCTCCGTTTGGACGCTCCATTAACCCACGCTCTGATTGTGGTAAGGTGCGAAGAACGATGCCTACTCATGCTCAATAAGTATCGCGCATGCTGGGAATTACCAGGTGGAATAATCGAAGCCGGGGAGTCCCCGAGACAATGCATCCTGCGCGAGTTATACGAGGAGACACGCCAAACTGTCGACAACTTGGAATTCGCAGGATTGATGAAGTTCCATTTGCAGCCGGGATACCAGTCACCCGAGCGTATTGAATATGGCGCGCTGTTTTCCGGAGCCATCGGACAGGTCGAAGAGTTCCATGAGACCGAGGAAGCCGCTGGGATTACGTGGTGGGATATGCAGGCCGATATCGGTTTTATCAACGAGATTGACAGAAAGCTAATCGAATATGCGTGGCGTTAGAGAACCCGCTCTCTTGTAAACGGGGTCGAGCACGATCAATCACAAGCGGACGCGAGTGCGCATGAAGGCTAGAGGCTATTTGACGCATAAACATGCTCACAAGTCTTCGGGTTGTTGCATATTTATGGCGGTGACAAAATGGGTGCACGAGAGGTATAGCACGATAATCCGTATTCTGGTCCTGGGTGTGGAACGCCGTGAATGAGGAGAATGAACTGGGTTATCTGGAAGCGCAAAAGGCCATGCTTCGCGGCTGGCGGGCCGGATGAACGCGGATTTGGCGGCTTTCCGGACCCCTGTCCTCTTTTCCAAAGCTTTCACGGAACTTGTTGTGCATTCTCTCACGTCGTGTCTATACTATATTAGATACAACAATGTTGAATCATAGAGTTGGATTCTGAAGAATTCAGTTTTGGCCGTGAAATGACGGGATTACGTTTCGGCCATGGCTTTGGGCGATGGTCTTTTGGCGAACCCCACGGTGCACGTCCGAGCAAAGGGAGCGGGACATGGCGACTACTGTAGGAGGGAGTATCGCAATGTCCACGGTGGTTTGAAGGAGGAGTCAGGTGCGAGAGCCCGACAGGGAAAACAATCAGTTCTTGCGATCGATCGTGACCGGGGTTGTGCACAAATCGTTTGCGCGGGCCATCCGGCATATTGGATTGCCTGATTTTCCGCGCCCGCTTTTTATACACGAGATCAAACCGTATCTGCATCTGGAGGAAAACAGTCGCCTGGAGGATGGGGAATCGCTCACGAAACTGTGGCGGTCCACATTGCAGGGAGAAGTGATCGCGACGGACGTCCGGGGAGACGTGCCGGCCTTTTACGTCCGGTCCGGGTTCGGGACGACCGGATACGTCGTGCGCTTGGTTCTGGTCAAGGGAGAGTGGCGCGTCGATTCCGTCGTTTCCGTCTACGAACGGCAACTCGTTCATATTCCCTGGATACGGCGCGCCGCTTTTTCGAGCGCTGTGACGGCGGCGGCTGTATTTGGCCTGTTCATCCTTGTCCATCCGCCGATCGCAAAGCCTCATATCCTGACGGAAAGCGCTGCAAAATCTGCGGTCATTGGATCTGCTGCCAACGGATCGCCGCCGGGCGCGACGGCCCATCATGGCGTGCCTGCGGGTGTCCGCCACGCTACGCCCACAACCGCGCATCCGGCGACCAACGGCTCGACGGCGAGTGCGACAGCCCAGCATGGAGCGCCTGCGACCGCAGGGGCGTCGAAGATTCCTCAGCAGACGGCGACCGTTTTCCACTTCCACCTGGCGCCCGGCATGCCTTTGGGCAACCTGTCGCAGTTTTTGTACGAACAGCATCTCGTGGGCAACGCCGTGACATTTGACATGCTGCTGAAAAATACGGGTATCGACAAGGATGTGCAGCCCGGCACGTACATTTTCAAAAAGGGAATGAAGGTCAGCCAGATGCTGCAGGAACTGAAACAGGGACCGCCCGCGTCTTAGGCGCGGGATTGCGTGCCCTTGGCGCAGACAACATGGTGCACCGAAGATGGCGACTGATTGGTGCGATATCATTGGGAAGTGGGGCGGAGCGAATGGATTTCAGCAATGAAAGACGGGTTTCCTCCGGCGGTGATCAAGAATGATATGCGGCCGGGTAGCTGTAAGGATCTTCGCATCCCCAACGCTGTCTCCAGGGACTCGTCCATCGACCGCCGAAACTGGACAAATTTTGATATCATGTCCAAGGGAGCCGTGGTGACGTTAAGCTGCAGGCGGCGGCTTAACTCACCGATAGTAAATCCCGCTTGGGAGCTATGGATAAATGGGTTAAAGTGTGTATAACAACTACTATTGGCAAGACGCCAAGGTTAGATTGCGGTTATGGCTGCCTGAAGATGCAGGGTATAACTACCTGGTTGACCTCGACAGCGATGGGATGTAAGCGGAAGGAAACTGTAAAGGAATATGGATGAAAACACGAACTTGGTTCTGGTCAAAGGTGAAGATAAAACGGAGCGTATTGAAGATTTTGGAGAACCCCGTGATTACCGTGGTTACTGAAGAGGATGTGGTCTATCAGAACGATATTCCCCTTGGCGGCGTCCGCGAGGTCGTCGATTTCGGCCCGAAGGTACGCGTCAGGTTCAACCGGGGGACAAACCGCCTGTGCGACAAAGAGTCGGTACGCGTGGAGACTGGCGGCCAGACCACGGTTGCTGCGAAGCGCGTCCTGGAGTATTGGACCGATATTGCGCGGCATACGTCCGTCAAGGACGAGCAGCAGGACAGGGACAGTTTCCTGAAACAGCAGTTTGACAAGCTCAAATTTGTCAGTCCGAGGAGTGTCCTCAGCTGCTATCTCCACGGGAATGCGATCAGTGTGGATCCGCAAACAGAATCCGACACGATATTTCCGTTCAAATTCAACTTGAGTCAAAAAGAAGCGCTGGACAATGCCCTGCGCAGCCAGATTTCGATCATCGAGGGTCCGCCGGGCACGGGCAAGACGCAAACGATCCTGAACATTCTTGCCAATCTTGCGGTCATGCACCACAAGCGGGTCGCAGTCGTGTCCGGCAACAACGCCGCCGTGCAGAATGTGCACGACAAATTGGCGGCGGCGGGATACGGCTTTCTTGTGGCTTCCCTGGGGAATAACGAGAACAAGAAGCGATTCTTCGACAACCCTCCCGGGCAGGATGTCTCTGACTGGGAGAGCGATGTGGAGGAAGGCGAACTGTCGGCGCAGATCCAGGGGCTGAATGGCCGGATCCATCACCTGATGCAAGTGGAAAGGGAGATTGCCCTGCTGCAGCAGCAGTTGTCAGCCTATCGGTTGGAGCAGGAGCATTCGGAAGCAGGTGGAGAGGGCGGTCGGCCAACTGGCGGGCGACATCGAGATCGACACGATTCACAAGTATCAGGGCCGCGAGAAGCCGACGATGATCCTGTCGACCGTATTGGACAGTTCGCGTTCCGGAAAGGCGGGGCTGCAGTTCGTAAATGATCCCTGTATGATCAATGTGGCGGTCTCCAGGGCGCAGCAGAGGTTTATTCTGGTGACGGATCACGCGCTGTTCCGCGACTACGGCAGCGAAATCGGCGATCTGATCCGGTATATGGAATACAGCACGCTGGACGACAACATCGTGGAGAGCGAGATCGTGTCTGTGTTCGATTTGCTCTACAAGGACTATTCGGAGAGGCTGCGAGGATTCAAGAGCCGGATCAAACGGCGCTCTGCCTATGCGTCGGAGAACATCATGTGGACGCTGCTGGGGGAGATCCTGCAGGAGACGTTATACAATGGGCTGGAGTGCACAGGACAGGTATTGATCAGAAATCTGTTGGCTGGCTTGGACCGGCTTGGAGACGAGGAACGGCATTATGTAAACAATGGGGCGTCGGTCGATTTTGTCGTCTATCACAAGTTGGACAAGTCGCCTGTGCTCGTCGTCGAGGTGGACGGTTTTTCGTTCCACGAGAACAACCCGCGGCAGTTGGAACGAGACCGGATGAAGGATCGCATGTTCGCTGCGTATGGACTCCCGCTGCTGCGCCTCGCCACGACGGGAAGCGGAGAGGAACAGAAGATCAGGATGAAGCTCGACGAGATCCTGAAGGCGTGAACGGCGCCCGGTGGGCGGCGCGTGTTCATTCTGACGGCGCGCGGCTGCCTGCCAGCTTGCAGCTTTAGTCAGTGGCGGATACGGGAGGAGGATGAACGATGAGTACGCAGGACGGGCAGGTGCGCAGCCGGATCCGGCCGGGAATCACCGTGGATATCGTGCTGAAGGCGGATCAACGGACGGGGAAGCTGACGCGCGGTATTGTGAAAGACATCCTGACGAACTCGGCGACGCATCCGCGTGGTATCAAGGTGCGGCTGGAGGATGGTCAGGTCGGGCGCGTGCAGTCGGTCGTGACAGCGAAATGAGCGGCATCAAGCCCGTAGTCGCGCAGTGGTAAGCCGAGTTGTATACTGTTGGTATTGTGTGGCCCATGTAAGGCTCTTGACTGCGTTTGCGTTGTGGTTTGGCGGGAGAGAAAAGGGAAATACTTTCTGAAGACTAGTTTGATTTTCGGCAAAATCTTACGCGAAATCGTATCCTCTCAGGTACGAGCATTTGCCTCGTCCCCCATTTTGGCCATCAGGAGTTTGGCGCGGTTACTGAAGTGGAGAGGTTCCTGGACATGCAACGCTCCGTCTTGTACGATGGTCCACCCGAGGGGATCTATCTCCGTCTGGAAAACGAACGCCATCTCGTGTTACGAGCGAAGGTGGTGCGACCGGACTTTATCCATTCGACCAACAGACACTGGTCATCAAGGGAAATAGTGTATAATTCCATTTCAAGGATGTAAGTGGAGGGCGGCCGCAGTTTCGCGGCCGCCCTTCGGGGCACGCATTCGCTTCAGCCCTGCAGCGCGCTGTCCGCCTGCCGGGCGGCATTTGCCATCGTCGGCCCGACGGGCTGGCGCAGGATCAAGGCCGCCTGGACCGCCTTCTGGACGTACTGGAGCACCGACAGATAGTGCGGCGAGGCCGGCGCCGGATGCTGATAGCGCAGTTCGGCGAGGGCCGCATCGTGCTGCGGATGGGATTTCAGGTAGGCCAGGAATGCCCGGTTTTGCATGGCGGCCTTCTGGACTGGGACATACCCGGTCATTTCCGACCACTGGATGGTCTGGGCCGGGGCAGTCCACCATTCGATGAAGGACCACGCCGCGGCGCGCAGACTGGGCGGCGTGTTGGCCAGAATCACCGCGTCCGCGCCGCCCGGCGGGACCGCGCGGGCGGAGGCGGCGGGGAACATGGCCGTACCCCACTGGAATTTGCCGCCAATGCCCTGGGCCACCTCGCCGATGTCCGCCGCAGAGTCGATGTCCATCGCCACCTGGCCGTTGACGAACGCCTGGGTGGTCAGCGTCCAGTACTGCGTTCCGGATTGCACGGTCGCATACCCCTGCTTGACGAGGTTCTGCTCCATCTGCAGCACGCGCGTCGCGGCCGGAGCGGCGAAGAGGGCCTGCGAAAGGGGTTTGTTCAGGATGTGGCCGCCGCCGGACCAGACGGACGCTTCCCACGGCCACCAGTCGGCCAGCGGCTCAAAGCCGAACACCTTGTGCGGTCCGCTCCCGTGCGTGAGCAGTTTGGCGTCCGCGGCCACCTGCGCCCAGGTCGCCGGCGGATGCTTGATTCCCGCCTTCTTGAACATGGTCTCATTGTACATGAGCAGAGGAACGCTGCGGTTGAA
Organism: Bacillota bacterium; assembly: GCA_021797415.1. The sequence goes on along the minus strand of JAJZZT010000124.1, from coordinate 661 downwards.
CGGGACACCGTAATACACGCCATGATACTGGGTGCTGACGAGCATTCCGGGAAGGAAGTCTCCCGGCTGGTCGTGGGCGCTCTTTGTCATGAGCGAGCCGAGTGGCAGCAGGCGTCCGGCAGCGGCGAACACCGGCATGGAGTGGACCTCCATCTGTACGATGTCCGGGGCGTTTCCGGCGATCAGCGCGGCCATCAGCTTTTGCTGCAAAGGGCCGCCTCCGGAATAGCTCCCCTCATAGCTGGCCGTCACATGAATTCCGGGGTGCGTGCGGTTGAATTGTGAGACCAGCTTCTGTACATCCTGTCCAAGCTGCCCGCCAAGGCCGTACCAGAAAGCGATCTGGACCGGAGCGGCGGTGCGCCTGGGCGCGGTTTGGGCGAATGCAAGCGGCGCCGTGATGGCGGACGCGGCCGCCAGCGAGGCCAGAACGGCCCCGGCCCGGAGGAATCCCTTGTGTTTTGCGCCACCGGGCGTCCGGCTGGGTTGGGGAGACATCCCTGCAGTCTTCATGCGATCAATCGCTCCTTGTAACATGATGGGTCAGCCTTTGACGCTGAATCCGGTGAGACCTTTGACGATGAACCGCTGCCCCAGCAAAAACAGCAGCACAACCGGGGCCGAGGTGAAGATGTCCGCGGCCATCATCAGATTCCACTGC
>JAJZZT010000176.1:1315-9177 GCA_021797415.1 Bacillota bacterium | reverse complement strand
CGAAGGATTCTTCCGTGGAATAACTGCTTGAGAGCGACAGTTCGCCTCCATTTTCCATGGATTCCACAGCATTGAACGCCAGATGCATGACGGCCTTGCGCAAGAGCGCGCCATCCGCGGAGATGTCCGGCACTGTCCGGGAGGCCACGCACAGCTTGACATTCCGCGCCGTCGCGTACGTTTGCAGCGACATCTCCAACTCGTTCAAGAAAGACTGCACGTTCACAGCCTCGAACCGCATCGGCTCCGGCCGCGACAACAGCAGCAGATTATCCACAAGCTTTTCAATGCGGGCGAGTTCCGCCGCGATCAGATCCGTGTATGCGATCTCCTTTTGCATGCCGCTGCAGGTAAAATTCTCCCGCATGATCTGCGTGAATCCGCTGATTGCCGTCAGCGGATTGCGAATCTCATGAGCGATACCCGAGGCGATCTTCCCGAGCATGGCCAATCGCCCGCGATCGTTCATGCGTCCTTCCAATGAAGCGATATTTTCAATTTCGTGAAAAACAAAGAGCCATGCGCCATCGACGCTGAGCGCATCGGCCAGCACGCTGCTCGACCATTGTTCGCGTTCGATATGGACAAGCCGGGACCGGTACGGGACTTTGTCGTGCAGCGTAGACTGGATGGAGGAGAGAAGAGCCGGATGAGCGGCAAGAGCGGATGCAACGTTCGCCTTGTACAGACCATCAATCCCGAGCAGTGCGCCGACCGCCCGATTGGCCTGCACAATAACCCCGTTTGGCGCAATACGGAAAAAGGGGATATGCTCGACGAGGATGTCGCCGATCGTCTGCGTCTGTATCGTAGGATCCGTATCCATGGCGTTCGCCGTTCGCCCCCTGACGATCCGCCGCCAAACCATGTCCCCTGGGTTACATGCAGAGCACAGGCGCGGTAGGACTCTCAGCGCCACCTGAACAGGCTTGGCTGCGGCACCCGGACGACATCCCTTAGTGCTGCTTCCGCCAGGACCTGACACATTTCAGGCGCGCCCGCCGCGCAGGACCCGCTCAGGTGAGCGCTGAGACTCATACCGCAGAAAAATGGCGGAGAGAGTGGGATTCGAACCCACGAGCCCCTGTAAAGGACTACTCGCTTTCGAGGCGAGCTCCTTCGACCACTCGGACATCTCTCCGCGTCGTTGGACTTGCCGGGCGAACTAAAAAGGGACGAGACCAAATTGCAGACGGCCTCTTATCCTTTGCGTTGACCGCCAAAGAAGTCCTTGATCATCATAGCACATTTCGCTTCCAGAACGCCAGCTTTGACGGTCGGATAGTGATTCAGTCCAGGGAGATCCAGCACGTCAAACGACGATCCAAACGCGCCTCCCTTCGGATTGCGCGCGCCGAACACAACTGCCGGAACACGGCTTAGCACGATGGCCCCTGCGCACATGAGGCACGGCTCCACCGTCACGTACAGACGGCAGCCATACAACCGCCAGTCGCCAGTCACGCGCGCCGCATCGCGCAGTGCGATCACCTCGGCGTGCGCGGCCGGATCGCGCCACGTCTCCCTCATATTGCAGCCTTTGCCGATCACTTCGCCCGCCGTGTCGACGACAACCGCGCCGATCGGCGTCTCACGCAGCGCCAGCGCCTGCTCCGCCTCACGCAGCGCCGCCTCCATGTACACCTCATCCGGATATTCCACCGCACGACAACCTCCGCTCTCAGTCGGCTGTCCTGAAAATATCATCTGCCAGTCGTCGTCATCCCCTTTGCTCCTGCTCGGACACCGCTATCGCTAAACTCGCGACGAGCAAAGGGGATGACGACGCTCCAGCGAACCTTACCCATGCATGGAACTCGCGACGAGCAAAGGGATACTGGCGACCCAGCGAACCTTCTCGAACACCGCTATCGCTAAACTCGCCGGGCACAGGGCAGTGCACAGGGCAGTGCACCGGCCCAGCGAACTTGCAGACTGCCCCGTCGCAGAACCCATCGCCTATTCCCGGCATACTCTGTTGAGCACCGCCGTTTTGTTGAACACCGCCGTTTGGAAGGGAGATCTGTCCCATGTGCGGCATCGCCGGTTATATCGATCATGAATACAATGTCCGACAGAGCCTGTCGACGCTCCAGGCGATGGGAGCGACCATGCGAGAGCGCGGTCCCGACGCGCACGCGACTTGGGCTGTCGAGCACGCGGGGTTTGCCCATCGCCGTCTGATCGTCATCGACCCCGAAGGCGGTGCGCAGCCCATGACGCGCCGCGTGAAAGGGCGCACCTACACCATCGTCTACAATGGCGAATTGTACAATATGGATGAATTGAAACAATGTCTCACGAGTCGCGGTCACACATTCGAATCCCGCTCAGATACGGAGGTGGTCCTGCTTGCCTGCGCAGAGTGGGCTGAACAGTGTGCGGCGCGGCTCAACGGCATTTTCGCATTTGCCGTCTGGTGTCACGAAGACGAGCGGCTCATCATGGCGCGCGACAGGCTCGGCGTCAAGCCGCTGTTCTACGCGGAGCAAGGTTCCGCATTCGTGTTCGGCTCCGAACTGAAAGCCATCCTTGCGCACCACGCGATCAAACCTGCGGTTGACCGCGAGGGGCTGGCCGAAGTGTTGTTCGTCGGTCCCGCACGCACGCCGGGCCACGGCATTTTCCGCAATGTCCGCGAACTTCGCCCTGGCCACTGGCTTTCACTCTCGCGCTCCGGGAGCGCGACCGCCCCCTACTGGCAGCTTGAAAGCCGGCCGCACGAGGATGATTTCCCGACGACGGTCAGGCGTGTCAGAGAGTTGTTGGAGGACGCCGTGGTGCGCCAGCTTGTGTCGGATGTTCCCATCGCCACACTGCTGTCGGGCGGACTCGACTCAAGCGCGGTGAGCGCCATAGCGGCCAATTCGCTTCATTTGCAAGGACGCGGGAAGTTGCACACCTTTTCCGTTGATTTTACCGACATGGATCGCTATTTCCGGGAAAACGCGTTCCAGACCGGCCGCGACGCCCCGTGGGTCGACCGCGTCTCCCGCCATCTCGGCACAATCCATCATAACATCGTCATCGACACGCCCGCCATGACCCGACACCTGCTGCGTCCCCTGGCCGCGCGTGACCTGCCCGGAATGGCGGATATCGACGTATCGCTCTATATGTTCTGCCGCGAGATCAAAAAGGACGCCACCGTCGCGCTGTCGGGCGAGGCGGCCGACGAGGTGTTCGGAGGCTATCCGTGGTTTCACAGGGAGGACGCCCTGTCCGCCGACACATTCCCGTGGTCGCTCCGTCTTGCCGAACGCATGCGCATGTACAATCAAGACCTGCTGCGCGCGCTGCAACCCGAACAATACGTCCACGACCGCTATCGGCAGGCGCTTTCCGAAGTGCCCCGCCTGCCTGGCGAGAACACTCGCGCGGCGCGCATCCGGGAGATTTCCTATCTCAACATCACCCGTTTTCTTACGACCCTGCTCGAACGAAAAGATCGCATGAGCATGGCCGCCAGCCTTGAGGTTCGCGTGCCATTTTGCGATCACCGGCTGGTGGAGTACGTGTGGAATATTCCCTGGGAAATGAAGGCCAGAAACGGCATTGCGAAAGCCGTTTTGCGCGAGGCTGTCCGCGGTTGGTTGCCGGATGATGTCATCGACCGGAAAAAAAGTCCCTATCCATCCACACCCCACCCCGCCTACCTGGAGGCCGTGCGATCGGATCTGCAGCGTGTGCTTGATGATCCTTCGTCTCCCCTTCCTGCCCTGTTGGATGTCCGGTCGGTGCGGCAGGCGATGGAAGACAGCAGAGCATCGCTGGAGCACCGCCCGTGGTTTGGACAGATTATGGCGACCCCGCAGATGTTTGATTACTTGTTGCAGGTCAACGCCTGGCTGCGCGACCTGGACGTGAAGCTGGACATCTGACCGCCGTCCGCAGGCCGCGCCGCGACCTGGGTGACAAAGACAATAAGGTTTCACGGGGACATGGGACAATCATGAATCCCGGACTTATCCCATGCCCTCTTTTTGAACAGGCTCTTTTAGTGGTTGTTCAAAAAGGGGGCAGAACTCTTTTAGTGGACGATTTCCTGGATGATCCGGCGCAGGGACTGCGCACTCGTCTCCAGATCGTCATTCACCAGCACGTAGTTGTAACGGTTCATATAGGTCATCTCCAGCGGCACGCGCTCCAGCCGCGTCCGCACCTTGCTTTCATCCGCATCGCGGTTTCGCAGTCGCAGCGACAGTTCATCAAGCGAAGGGGCAATGATGAAAATCGTCCGCACCTGTTTCGGAAAAGCCTTGACGGCATCCGCACAGCCAAGCACATCCATATCGGTGATCAGATCATATCCATGGTCGATCGCATATTCGATAGTCGGTTTATGCGTTCCGTAGTAATCGTTCGTGTGAATCTTCTTCCATTCAAGAAACTCCCCGCGCCCGATACGCCTCTCGAACTCCGGTCTGGTCATGAACACGTACGGGCTCATCTGGCTCTCGCCTGGGCGCATAGGACGCGTCGTGGCCGACGGGATGTAATAGACGCCGGAAATCCCCTGCAACACCTGCCCCAACAGCGTATTCTTGCCGACGCCGGAAGGCCCGGACAGAATGATGAAATAGCCCTTTCGTTCATGCCTTGCGGCAGGATCGAAAGCGATAAACAGCTCGGGAATCATACGGTCCTCCCCCACGTCGTTTGCGCCGTGAACTTTTCCCACATTATGAATGCCCCCCGGTCGCATGTCAACGCCGCCCGCGCTTATGCCGCTCGCGCATGTGCGCCGCCGTACCGCCGCCAACGATCGCGGGCTGTGCGAATTGCGGCAAGCGGCGTGTCCTGTCCTGCAATACCGTGATACTGTGCCCTACATCGCGTTTCAATACTGCGCGGCTCGAAACCGTGCGTTTCGATACCGCCGTCCTGCCGCCAACGATCGCGGGCTGTGCAGGGTCGGTCTTCCCGGAGAAACGCGAGCTGCGCAGGCGCGCTGGGCGGCCGTTTGTTTGCGGGGATATCGCCTGCGCGCGGACACCACCTGCCTGCAGGCGTTCGCCAATCACCCGTGGACACGTTCTTAAGAGCGTGTCCACGGGTGATCAGAGGCCGGTATGAATGATGAATTCTGTGCAGCCAACTACGACGGGCGGACCAGAACACCGCCGCCATCAGGCAGCTCCGAACTTGCGCTGCGTTTCAAAACAGACAGCAAAAAGTGCATGGCGCGCAGCGTCTGCGGATCGCGGGCCAGTCTCATCACCTGCCACAGCGAGGGATTTCTCCCCTTGTCCGCCTGGTCCTTGTGTTGCGTCAGTTCATCCTCAACGGCAGCGAGAACGTCGGGCAGTTCATCAATCCACGATGCCGCGAATAGATCGTCGGCCAACAGCGCAATCCTCACTCCCTGCGCCGCCACCGTGGACATCATGCTCGGTCCGGCCGAATCCCGTATCGCTTTCACAAATCCGAGCAATTCCGCGATGAGGTCGAGCGACCCATCGTCGGCCAACACGCGTAAGGAGCGCAGCAATTTTGTCACGGCCGGCGCCGATTCCGCGAGTTCATTCAACAACTCCGCCACTTCCGGCCTGTCAAGCTGATCGGTCGATAACACACGCTCACCTCCCCTCACATCACACCGCGCAATGCCAGCCAGTAGATCTCGTTGTACATCAGCTTGAACCAGTGCAGCATCTCCGTGGTCTCACCGGGATGCGGCGGTTCCGTATAACTGAAAGCAATGTATGTGGCCCTGTCGAGTCCGCCTTCAATGAAGCAGAACGCCTTGCCGTCATAATGATGATGGGCAGGCAGTCCCCTGAGATCGGCGCTGATGTTCCCCGCCGCCACATCGACCTGGTAATGCGCGGTCGAGCCCGCCTTGCTGACGGGAAGGTCGGTCGCATCGCCGATCACGTAGACATTTGTTGCGCCTTTCATTCTCATCGAGTGGCGATCCGTCGGAATCCAGCCGCCTTCGTCACCGATACCGGAATCCAGCACCACCTTTGCACCCTGGTGCGCCGGAATCACCACAAGAATATCGTAGGAATAGGAACTGCCCTCCAGGCTCGTGACCACGTGTTTGTCCGCGTCCACGCTCTCCAGGTTGAAGAACACCTCAGACTCGATGCCGCGCCGGGAAAACTCCGCTTCCGCCCACGACGCGACGGCGGGCAGTGAATGCACCCGCCCGATCGGATAGGTGTAGACAATCTCCACCTGATCGCGGATCCCGCGCCGCCGCAATTGATCATCGAGCATCAACGTGAATTCGATGGGCGCCACGGGACACTTGTGCGGTACATCAACCCCGACGACGACGCGCCCGCGCTCCAGCCGCTCCAGAGCCTTCGCCAATTTTGCCGCGCCGTCCGCCGTATAAAACGTGTGACCCCCTTCTTTCAGTCCGGGGACGGTGTCCAGCGTCGGATGAGAGCCAGTGGCGATCACCAGGTAGTCGTACGTCAACTCCTCACCGTCTGACAGCACGATCCGGTTGTGCTTTGGATCGATCATCCTGACCGCCTGCAGGAGCAGTTTCACTCCCGGCACAAGAAGCCGTTGCTGGGCGCGTTCGAAACGCTCCTGGGGCGCCTCGTTCAGAGACACGTACAGATAGCCTGGCTGATACTGGTGAACGCGCTCATCGGCAACCACCACGACCTCGATTTCCTTCCGGCGGATGTCCTGCGCCCATTCGCGCGCCAGACGGTTCGCGACCATCGTTCCTCCGACGCCTCCACCCACCACCACGATGCGCCTCATATTCCTCGTCTCCCACCGCTACTTGACCTTGCGCACCGCGATGCGCCAGTACCCGTCATCTTTCACCACATGCACCAACTGGTGGCCGATCTTATCCACCCAGACCGGAATGTCCTTCGTCGATCCCGCGTCGGATGACCACACCTCGACAATCGTCTTCACAGGCGACAGCTTCAGCGTCTTGATCAACTCCATCAATGGTCCCGGACAATACGAACCGCGCGCATCAACCGTCCTGTCCACCACAACGGCATCCATCGCCGCACCCTCCCCACACTTGTTTACCGCCATTTCGCAAACACCCCGGCGCGTTTCGCGCCGGCTCGCGACCTTTCCACACAAGCCGCTACACCGTCAGGATCTGTCCCCCGGCCGCCAGTGAAAAGAACTCCGTCACGCCGATGATGTCCGTGAATCCGTCAATCAGTTCATCGCGCTCCCACCCCATGAGATCCATCGCCATGGCACAACCGTACAGATGCAGATCGCCCAGCACCCGCCCCTGTTCCAGCAGATCGTCAAACAGCGGAACCTTCTTGCGCAGCAACTCGGCGCCTACTGTTCCATGGACAAACTCCCGGTCCACCGCGGCATCCTTGCGGAAAGCCTCAAGCGCCGACATCGAAACGAAGATGTTCACCGACATCCCCGACATGGCCGCAACCGATCCCATGAGCGCACCGGCGTGCAACTTTTCCAAATCCGGCGATAGCATGACGACAGCTAATTTAGGTGTCTCATCCACAGTCCGTCCCTCCCTAACTTTCCTGGAAATTTCCGCACCTTCATGATATCCCGTGAAGGAGAAGCGCACATGACCGGATAGGATGATCCGGAACATGCGCAGACCCGCATGCGCAATGGTGCGGCCAGCAAGTCTGAGTAGTCATTTCGACAATCTGTTCACAACAAAATGACCCCCAACACAAGTTGGGAGTCGACCGCCCATCCATACTATTTCCAATGCACCCGGAGGGACTCGAACCCCCGCAAGACGCGGTTTAGGAAACCACCGCTCTATCCACCTGAGCTACGGGTGCGTACCTGTCCGTTCTAAACGTACGCTCAATCCGCATTTCTGCCTGCTTCCATGCACAATGCGGGTCTTATCTGCCCACTTTTTATACGAAAAT
>JAJZZT010000176.1:0-1305 GCA_021797415.1 Bacillota bacterium | reverse complement strand
ATCTCCATGGTAGTTTTGAACTGGCTTTTTAATTATACACCTTTCTTTGCGCGGATCCAACCGTCCGCCGCGCGCCCGCCGTCCGTCGCTTCCAGGGCATGCGCCCATGCACATCCGCCCGCGCCTGCATTTATTGCAGGGGATAGACTTTTGCCGCATATTCCCGCGGCGCAAAAGACCGGACCACGCCGAAAATACCGCAGCAGAACCAGAAGTATCAACAAAGGAGAGGAAGCCCGATGCACCCACTGTACTATCATTCACGGCAATACATCGGCCACCGCGTATACGTGTACGCATACGGCCAGATCCATCACGGCATCCTGCACCAGGTGACGAACGAAGGCGTCTACCTGCGCACGCTTGATGTTGTCGAGGCGGGCGGCGAGACAGCCCCCGCATCCGCCGCCCATGCCTCCCTGCAGACGCCGAACGAAGCCGGCGTCCTGCACGTTTTCGCTCCGTTGCTGTTTTTCCCCTTCCTTGCCGTGGGCGCGCTCGGTCCATGGTACTGGTGGTAGACGGCGCAACGTTTCACGGCAATCAAAAAGGGCTCTGCGGCGCTGAGCCCTTTAAATTTTGATTTTCTCCCCGCAGCGGGGCGAGAGATAACGACCGGTCACGCCTGCGGCGCCGCCGGCGCTGTAAAAAGCGGTTGAGCGGTCGCGGGAGCAACCGGTTTGACCAGAACAATCGTCTGTGACTGCCCTGCCTGCGATGTCACTTCTGCGAACCCGAGCGATTTGGCGAACGCCAGGCTGCGCTCATTCGTCGCCTGAACGAAGACCTCCATCTCCTGCACACCCATGGACTGCGCCTCCTGCTCCACCTGCCGCATGATGCGCTTGCCATACCCTTTGCCCTGGTGCTCGGCGCCGATGACCAGCGAGCCGATATTCATCTTCCCATTATCATCGACCACAAGGCTCAGATAGCCCGCCGACTGATCGTTCACGACAACCACGCGCGTATTGGCCGCGTAAACGTACTGAAGAACCTGTTGCATATCGAGATCCTGCCCGTAGGCGCTCTTGAAAACCGGTGCGATCTCCTGCTGCGTCACCTGGGAGATATAGACTTCATCGCCCGGCATAATCGGACGCAGCATCAGGGCGGTGGCCACCGTCGGAGCCGCAGTCGCCTGAGCAGCCGCCGGCACAGCCCGCTTGGCGCCCGCCCTGCCTTTTGCCGTCGTGACCGCCTGCGGACGTTTCTTTTTCGCCGGAGCCCGTTTGGCTCCAACCGCTGGCGCGCTGGTCAAGACCGGTTTCAGCGAAGCCGCTCTTGTGTCCTTCGCGCCCTGAG